>JAHEXO010000383.1 GCA_023252065.1 Nocardioides sp.
TTCACCCGGTCACGCACCGCGTTCGGCTGAAGGTGGGCTTCGCGCCGGTTCTCGTGCGCTCAGGGCGCTGAGGAAGGGCTGCTAGCAGCCGGCGAGGTGGCTGGATCCCTTGTTTCTCTCGGTTTGGCACACCTCTGTGAGGGGCCTCACCACGTTTCTGCTTGCAAAGTGCTAGCACCTGCTAGCACAATGGAGCCGTGGCTAAAGGCAAGGTCGGCAACGCCGTCGAGACGCTCGGCGACTACCTGCGCGAGCAGCGGGTCTCGGCGCGGCTCTCGCTGCGTCAGCTCGCCGAGCAGGCGGGAGTGTCGAACCCTTACCTGAGCCAGATCGAGCGGGGGCTGCGCCGGCCATCGGCGGAGGTGCTGCAGCAGCTTGCCAAGGCACTGCGGATCTCCGCCGAACAGCTCTACGTCCGGGCCGGGATCGTCAGCCCCGACGAGGGTGTCGGCGGCTCGGTGGAGCTCGCTGTCCTCGGCGACTCCGCCCTCACCGAGCGACAGAAACAGACGCTGCTCGACGTCTACGCGTCCTTCATGGCGCTCAACGCCCATCCGGGCAACCAGACCCCCGCTACACCTACCCAGAAGAAGAGGTCATGACCATGCCCAAGAGCCGTTTCGAGCTCCCTGCCGAGCTTCCCGACACCGTCACCCGCCCGCTCTACGCCGGGGTCGGCGTCACCGACCTGGCCGTCGAGTTCGTGCGCGAGTACGTCGCTGACATGCAGAAGCGTGCCGCCGACATGCAGAAGACCGTCGCCAAGGTGGACTACCAGCCCAGCACCCTGGCCACCGAGGCCCAGAAGCGCGCCCAGCACGCCACCAAGGTGGTCACCGAGCGCGTCGAGACCCTGAACAAGACCGTTGCCGACGACGCCCAGGCCCGTCGCGCGGCCGTCGAGAAGCGGGTCGCCGAGCTCCAGGCCGAGGCCAAGGCCCTGCCGGCTCGCCTCCAGAAGTTCCTCGACGAGCAGCTCGGCACCGCCGGCGACACCTACGGCGAGCTGGTCACCCGCGGCGAGTCCCTCGTCGACCGGATCCTGCGTCAGCAGTCGACCCTGGACGCCGAGAAGTCCGTGAAGACCACGGTCGCCAAGGCCAAGACGACCAAGACCCAGGCCTCCAAGACCGCGGCGACGGCCAAGAAGTCGGCCAAGAAGTCCGCGACCACGGCGCGCAAGAGCCCTGCCAAGAGCAGCGCCAAGGCCACCGTCACCTCCGCCAAGAAGGCCGCCGAGTCGACCGCAGCCGCGGTCGTCGACGCCGCCGAGAAGATCGGCGACTGATCTCTCACCCGACGTCGGCCCTGGGGGGAGCCGGCCCGAGCGAGGAGAAGGCCCCGGGAGCATCGCTCCCGGGGCCTCGTGCCGTCCTGGCGCAGGCGACCTCGGTGACAACTGGATCGCCTACCGGACCGACTACCGGCTGCTCACCGCCGCCCACTCGGCGACCGCCTGGGGGTGCCTGGCCATGCGCCAGTCACCGTCTGCCTTGGTGGTCTCGAACCAGGACACGGCGTCCGTCCCTGGCGTGTCGAGGAGGGTGATGAGCCGCCGGACGAAGTCGGTCCACTGGGCGTCGGAGTACCCGGCGTACAGCGACACCTCGCCGATGACCAGCGGCTTGTGGTGCTCGGCCGCGATCTTGATCGGAGCCGCCTCGGCGCTCTCCGGCGTCGCCATGGACGGGATGCCGGGGTTGATGAAGGTGTCGAAGCCGATCGCGTCCGCGTAGGCGTCGCCCGGGTAGAACTGGTCGAACGCCGCGACGTTCATGTTCCGGACCGTGAAGCCCATCAGGAGCGGCGTCATCTTCACCAGCGGGTTGCCGACCGCGTGGACGCGGTTCGCGATGTAACGGAACAGGGCGACGTAGTCGGCGGGGGCCATCTTGTGGTTGTCCACCTCGTGCCACGGCACGAACCACAGGGGCTGGGTGGCTCCCCGCGCGATCGCGTCGATCTGGGCGTCGTGCTGCCCGGCCAGCGTGCCGGCCAGGGGGAAGTCCCAGGAGACGATGGCGGGCTTGGTCATCGTCGGGAGGGTGAGGTTGCCGCCCCGGTAGATACGTTCGACGCCCACCTTCCCGCCGAACTCCGCGGTCACGCGGGCGACTCTCGACGCGAACGGCTCCGACAGGTCGGTCAGCGACGTGAAGCCCGGAAAGGCGCCGAACAAGGTCGAGGAGCGGACCGCCGGTGCCGGCGGGGCCGTCTGCGGCGACGTGGCCGCGGCTGTCGGCTCGGGCGCCGACGGGGTGGCCGTGACGGTCCGGGTCGGCCCGGGAACCCTGACGGTGGCCGTGGCCGTGACGGTCGCCGTGACGGTGACCGTCTGGGTCGCCGTCACCACGCCGGCAGCGGAGGCGCTGGTGCGGCCGCCCGCGCCCATGGCACCCGTGGCTGCCAGGAAGCCGACGACGACGGCCACGACGATGGCGAGAACAGCCGGGACGCTCGTCAGCGCCGCCCTACGGGTGCCGCTCCGGCTGGTCCGTCGGCGTCCTGGCATGCGGCAGCTCCTCGAGATGTACCTCCGCGGGCGGGGAGGGTCGTGCGGGGTCGGGGGACAGCGGCCGACCGCGCGGGTACGCCGAGCGCGCATCCCGAGCTGTGCCTGGCCATCGCTCGACAGTACGTCTAGATCCCCGGGCCTTGGCAAGTCCGGTGCCCTCCGCCGTCACCGGGTCGAGCGGCGCAACCCGAGAAGTGGGGAAAACGGCCCTCTCCCGACCGGCTCGGTCCACGACCACGAGGTGCTCACACAGGAACAGCGGTCGCGCGGCGGTCCCGTGTTCTGATTCGGGACTCCCCGATCTGCGTGAGAGGATTCCGCGCATGGAGACCCGCCACCTCGAGTCCGACGTGCGCCCGTGGGGCACGTGGCACGTGCTCGACAGGGGCGCAGGCTGGAAGATCAAGCGGATAGAGGTCAAGCCCGGTAGCCGGCTGTCCTACCAGACCCACGCCCAGCGCTCCGAGCACTGGGCGGTCGTGGTCGGCACAGCGACCTGCACCCTCGACGGAGAGACGGTCGTGGTCCACGCCGGGGAGTCCGTCGACGTGCCGGTCGGCACCGCCCATCGGATCGCCAACCTCCATGACGACGAGCTCGTCCTGATCGAGGTGCAGCGCGGCGACTACCTCGGCGAGGACGACATCGTCCGGCTCGACGACGACTACGGCAGGCACGAGGAGCAGTAGTCGCCCAGCGCCTCGCGCGCATCCCTGGGCCGGAAGCCGGTGGCCTCGAGCCGCGACAGCGACAGCGCGCTCGACCTCGGGCGGGGCGCGACCGCGCGTCCGGCGGCGTACTGCTCGCTGCTGATCTCTCGTACGTCGTGCGGGTCGCGGCCGCGAGCCGCGAACACCGCGCGGGCCACCTCGGCCCACGACATCGGCGGCCCGGCGTTGCTCACCTGGTAGGTGCCCCAGGGGGCACCCGCCGAGACCAGGTGGTGAGTGGCGCGGGCCAGCTCGTCGGCGAACGTCAGCCTGCCCACCTGGTCGGCGACGACGTCGGCGGTCTACCCGCTGTCAGCGAGACGGGCCATCGTGCGGACGAAGTTCCCGCCGTCGCCCACCA
>JAHEXO010000384.1:0-3014 GCA_023252065.1 Nocardioides sp.
TCGTGGAAGTCGTGCTCCTCGAAGAGGCCGGCCTCCCAGACCGCCCTCTCGACCAACGCCTCCGGGGTGGCCTTGCCGTACTTCTCGAGGATCCGCTTGTCCAGGCTGCCGGCGTTCACGCCGATCCGGATGCTCGTGCCACGGTCCTTGGCGGCCTTGGCGATCTCCTTGACCTGGTCGTCGAACTTGCGGATGTTGCCCGGGTTGACCCGGACGGCCGCGCAGCCAGCGTCGATGGCGGCGAAGACGTACTTGGGCTGGAAGTGGATGTCGGCGATGACGGGGATCTGGCTGTGGTGCGCGATCTCGGGCAGGGCGTCGGCGTCGTCCTGGCTGGGGCAGGCCACGCGCACGATGTCGCACCCGGTCGCGGTCAGCTCGGCGATCTGCTGGAGCGTGGCGTTGACGTCGGAGGTGAGCGTGGTCGTCATCGACTGCACCGAGATCGGGTGGTCGCTGCCGACCCCGACCTTGCCCACCATGATCTGCCTGGTCTGGCGGCGGGGCGCGAGCACGGGTGGGGGCGCCTCGGGCATCCCCAGGCTGACAGCGGTCATGGCCCAAGCGTAGGCGCTGGGCGGTGGATCACCCGACTCGGTGGGCGGCGTCCGCCGGGGGCTGCTCGGGTCGGCTCAGGTCACCGTGACCGGCACGACGAGGTCGCCGACGATCAGCACCACGCCCATCACCAGCAGGAAGCTGGCGACGACGTAGGCGACCGGCAGGAGCTTGGCGACGTCGACGTAGCCGGGGTCGGGGTGGTGGCGGATCCTGGCGTAGCCCCGCCGGATCGCCTCCCAGATGGCGCCGGCGATGTGACCGCCGTCGAGCGGCAGCAGGGGCACGAAGTTGAACAGGCCGATGAAGAAGTTGAACCCGGCGACGAGGAACAGCAGGCTCGCGAGCTTGTCCTGGACCGGGAAGTTGTGCGCCGACGCGGTCTCGCCGGCGAGGCGGCCGCCGCCGACGACGCTGACGGGGCTGTCGGCTGCACGCGGCTTGACCCCGACGATCGCCTGGGCGACTCCCCACACCTTGACCGGGAGCGTGGCCAGGGCGACCGCGGACGTCTTGGCCAGCCCGCCCATCTCCTGGACGGTGTAGAGCGGACCGCCGGTCGGGTTGGTGACCACGGGAGCCACGCCGAGGAAGCCGACGGGGGTGAGCTTCTGCGGGTTGTTCTGGTCGGTGGGACGGGGCGAGACGAGCGTGTTGGTGTGCAGCGTGAGCTGCTGCCCGCCCCGGTCGACCACGATGGTGGCCGAGCCGTTGTCGTTGCCCCGGATCAGGTCCTGCATCTGGGTCCAGCTCGCGACCGGGGTGCCGTTGAACGACACGAACCGGTCTCCGGCCCGCAACCCGGCCTGGGACGCGGGGCTGACCGGGTCACCCGGCTGGCACACGTCGGAGGTGCGGGTCGCGGGGATCACGCAGGCCTCGACCACGCCGACGCTGGTGTGGAGGACCGGTTTCGCCGGGTTGCCGTAGGTCGCGAACAGCACGGAGTAGATGACGAAGGCGATCGCGAGGTTGACCGTGGGGCCGCCGGCCATCACCACGACCTTCTTCCACCAGGCCATCCGGTAGAACAGCCGCGGCTCGTCCTCGGGCGAGATGGTCTCCCACTCTGCGGTCCGCGCGTCGGAGATCACCTGGGCGAACAGACCGGTGTTGGACTTGCGCACGGTCACCACCCGGCGCCCCTGCTCGTCGTACTCGACCTTGCCCTCGTGCTCCGCGTCGGGAGGGAGCATGCCGACGATCTTGACGTAGCCGCCGAGCGGGACGGCCTTGATGCCGTACTCGGTCTCGCCGCGGGTGCGGCTCCAGACGGTGGGGCCGAAGCCGATGAAGTATTGGGTGACCTTCCCGCCGAAACCCTTGGCCGGGATCATGTGCCCGAGCTCGTGGAGCCCGATGGAGGCCAGGATCGCGAACACGAAGAGCGCGACTCCGAGCAGGTACAGCAGGGGGGTCATCGGGTGCTCTCGATCTGGCGGGTGGCCTCGTCGCGCGCCCAGGCATCGGCAGCCAGGACGTCGGCGACGGTCAATGTCTGCTCCGAGCGTACGGGGTGGCTCCTCAACACGTGGGCAACCGTGTCGATGATGTCGACGAAGCGCGTCCGCCCCTCGCGGAACGCCTCGACACAGACCTCGTTGGCGGCGTTGTAGACGGCTGGGGCCGTGGCGCCGGCGGTGCCGGCCTCGCGGGCCATGGCGACCGCGGGGAACGCCTCGTCGTCGAGCGGGTGGAACTCCCAGGTGTTGACCCGGCTCCAGTCGACGGGAGGTGCGGTGTCGGGCACCCGGTCGGGCCAGGCGAGCCCGAGGGCGATCGGGATCAGCATCGTCGGCGGGCTGGCCTGCACCAACGTCGAGCCGTCGACGAACTCCACCATGGAGTGCACGACGCTGGTGGGATGGACCACGACCTCGATCCGGTCGTAGGGGATCGCGAACAGCAGGTGGGCCTCGATCACCTCGAGCCCCTTGTTGAGCAGCGTGGCGGAGTTGATGGTCACCACCGGGCCCATGTCCCACGTCGGGTGGGCCAGCGCCTCCTCGACGGTCACGTCGAGCAGCTGGTCGCGGGTGAGGCCACGGAACGGCCCACCGGACGCCGTCAGCACCAGGCGCCGTACCTCGTCGGCGGTGCCTCCGCGAAGGCACTGGGCGAGCGCGGAGTGCTCGGAGTCGACCGGCACGATCTGACCCGGCTTGGCGCGCTCGAGCACGAGAGGACCGCCCATGATCAGCGACTCCTTGTTGGCCAGGGCGAGCGTGTTGCCGGCGTCGAGGGCCGCCAGGGTCGCGCCGAGCCCGACCGCGCCGGTGATGCCGTTGAGCACGACGTCGCACGGCCGCGCGGCGGCCTCGGCCGACGCCTCCTCCCCCAGCCCGCTGAACGCCGGCGCGAACTCGGCGACCTGTGCGTCGAAGAGCTCGCGCTGGCTGCCCCCCGCCGTCAGCGCGACCACCCGGAACCGGTCGGGGTTGGCCCGGACGATGTCG
>JAHEXO010000384.1:3024-3561 GCA_023252065.1 Nocardioides sp.
CGCGGCGCGGGGTCGGGGTGGTCATGCCCCCATTGTCCCGCCTACCGGCCCATCAGGGCATCACGGTAGGCGACTCATCGCGGTCTGTGCCTCGGCGGCCAGTGCCTGCTGACCGGCGGCAGTGCCGCCACGCACCAGGTCGATCATGTAGACGCCGGTCGGGCCCTTGAGGAAGGCCAGGCCGCGGGCGTCGATCCCGATCTGGGAGAGGTTCAGCTCGACCCATTCGGCCTTGTCCCCGATCGTGGAGTCCGGGGTCAGCCTCACCTTGCCGGCGGCCTGGCCCGCGAACTGCTGAGCCTCGGAGAGCAAGGTGTCCCATCCGGCCTGGGCGGCGGAGGGGCTGGCGGCCTGGACGACGAAGACGGTGAGGACATTCGGCGTCTGGGCGCCGTAGACGCACTCGTGGCGGATCTTGGTGCCCTCCTCCTTGCCCGGTCCGAAGCTCGCGTGGGCCAGGGCCGAAGCCTCGGTCCGGGTCACCACCTGGCACGGGTCCACGGTCGATGTGACCGCCTCGGAGGCCGACAGGGACGT
>JAHEXO010000385.1 GCA_023252065.1 Nocardioides sp.
GACTGGCTGCTGTCGCGTCAGCGCTACTGGGGGGCACCGATCCCGGTCATCCACTGCCCGGTGGACGGCGAGGTCCCGGTCCCCGAGGACCAGCTGCCGGTGGTGCTGCCCGAGCTGCGCGGCGCCGACCTGACGCCCAAGGGGGTCTCGCCGCTGGCGGCCGCCGAGGACTGGGTCAACGTCGACTGCCCGCGGTGCGGCGGTCCGGCGAAGCGCGACAGCGACACGATGGACACGTTCGTGGACTCGTCGTGGTACTTCCTGCGCTACTGCTCTCCGCACGAGGCCGACCGGGCCTTCGACCCCGTGCTGGCCAACCTGTGGGGTCCGTGCGACATCTACATCGGCGGGGTCGAGCACGCCGTGCTGCACCTGCTGTACGCGCGCTTCTTCACGATGGTGCTGCGCGACATGGGGCTGTTGGAGTTCGGCGAGCCGTTCTCGGCCCAGCTGAACCAGGGCATCGTCATCAACGAGGGCGCCAAGATGTCGAAGTCCAAGGGCAACGGCGTCAGATTGGGGGAGCAACTATCGGCCTACGGCGTGGACGCGGTGCGGCTGACCCTGGTCTTCGCAGGCCCCCCCGAGGACGACATCGACTGGGCCGACATGTCGCCCAACGGCTCGGTGCGCTTCCTGCAGCGCGCCTGGCGGCTGAGCGGTGACGTGACCTCGGCGCCGGGCGTCGACCCGGCCACGGGCGACGTCGCCCTGCGCCGGGTGACGCACCGGACCCTGCGCGAGTCCGAGCAGCTGGTCGAGGGCCATCGGTTCAACGTGATGGTGGCGCGCACCATGGAGCTGGTCAACGCCACGCGGAAGGCGATCGACAGCGGCAGCGGTCCCGACGACCCGGCGGTCCGGGAGGCCACCGAGGCCGTGGCGATCCTGCTGTCTCTGGTCGCGCCGTACACCGCCGAGGAGATGTGGGAGCGGCTGGGTCACCAGCCGACGGTCGCCCGCGCCGGTTGGCCCGAGGTCGACGAGGCTCTGCTGGTCGAGGACTCGGTCACCGCCGTCGTCCAGGTGCGCGGCAAGGTGCGGGCCCGGCTGGAGGTCTCGCCCGACATCACCGACGACGACCTGCAGGCGGCCGCGCTGGCCGACCCGGGCGTCGTCCGCGCGATCGACGGCGGCACCGTGCGGCGCGTGATCGTCCGCGCGCCGAAGCTGGTGAACATCGTCGTCGGCTGACCCGCGCCGGTACCCTCGCCGCATGCCAGGGCGGATCGTCGTCGTCACCGACTCGACGGCGTCGTTGCCACCCGAGGTGGCCGAGGAGCGCGGCATCGTCGTCGTACCGCTCCAGGTCGTGATCGGGGCGACGGTCTACGACGAGGGGCCGGGCGGGGCCACCCCGGAGATGGTTGCCGAGGCGCTGCACGAGTTCCGGCCGGTCAGCACGTCGCGACCGGCTCCGGCCGTGCTAGCCGAGGTGTACGCACGGGCCGCCGCCGAGGGTGCGGACGCCGTCCTGTCGGTGCACCTGTCGGCGGAGATGTCAGGCACCTACGAGTCGGCACTGCTGGCCACGCGCGACTCCTCGGTGCGGGTCACGGTCGTCGACTCGCGAGAGGTCGGGGTGGCGACCGGCTACGCCGCCCTGGCCGCGGCCGACGTCGTCGACGCGGGTGGCTCCGTCGAGGAGGCGGCCGAGGCCGCGCGCCACCGGGCCGAGCGGGCCACCTCGCTGTTCTACGTCGACACCCTGGAGTACCTCCGTCGCGGGGGGCGCATCGGCGCGACCGCCGCCCTGCTGGGTGGTGCGCTGTCGGTCAAGCCGCTCCTGCGGATCGACGACGGACGCGTCGTCAGCCTCGAGCGCGTCCGCACCACCAGCCGGGCCCTGACCCGGCTCGAGGACCTGGTGGTCGAGGCGGCCGGTGACGCAGCCGCGGACGTGTGCGTCTCCCACCTGGCCAATCCCGACCGCGCCGGCGACCTCGCGGGCCGGCTCGGCGAACGCCTCGCGGCCAACCTCGAGGGCCGGCAGGTGTGGTGCGGCGAGCTCGGCGCGGTGCTCGGCGCGCACGTCGGACCGGGGATGGTCGCGGCCTGCGTGGCCCCGCGGCTCTGAATGCGGCTGCAGCTCGTCCCTCAACTCGTCCGTCATCCCGCCCGGCGGCCCGCTCACCGTCCACAGGCGGCCGTGCGGCACGGCCCGTCCACAGGCTCCGACCGCCGTACGCCGGGTCGTCCCCGGCCGTTCCTAGCGTCGTCGCATGCGCAGAGCCCTCGCCTCCGACCACGAAGCCGCCGTCGCCCGGCGCCTCGAGCTTCTCAGCGCCGAGCTCGACACGGTGCGAGGTGAGGGCCCGCGACCCCGCCTGAGGGTGGCCGGCTCGGACGAGCCGCTGGGAGCGGTGACCGACGAGAGCACCGAGCCGGGCGGAGAGCTGGGCGCCGAGCTGGGCGCCGATCAGTGGAGGCCGGGTGGCGCCACCCGGGTCCGCACCCGGGCATGGGTTGAGCCGGAGGCGCCGTCCGGGCCCGAAGCGGTCCTGCCGCGACTCCCGGGGCGCCACGCGTCACGTCGCTAGGTGCCCTGGGGTGCGCTCGTGCCGGAGCCTCTCCACGGGCGCTGGTCGCTGGGGCCCGGCCAGGTCGCGGTGCTGGCGGTCGGTGCGGCCCTGGGCCTGGCGCTCACGTGTTGGTGGCTGGTCCGCAGCAGCGGCCACGACGTGACCGTCCCGACCTCGGTGCCGGCCGGAGCAACGGCCCTGGTGACCCCGTCGGGAGCTCTCGCTGCGCCGACGGGCGCCTCCCCCGGACCGTCCGTGGTGGCGGCGACCGGTCCCGGATCCCGCATCGTCGTCGATGTCACCGGCCGGGTGCGCCACCCCGGCATCGTCGTGCTCCGCTCCGGGTCGCGGGTGATCGACGCACTGCGGGCCGCAGGCGGTGCCCGGCGTGGCACCCGGCTCGCTTCGCTCAACCTGGCCCGCGTGCTGACCGACGGCGAGCAGATCGTGGTGGGCACAGCGCGACTCGCGCCGGCGCCGGCGGCCGGCGTGAGCCCGTCGGGGTCTCCGGTGGTAGGGCTGGTCGACCTCAACACCGCCGACGAGACCGCATTGGAGTCCCTGCCCGAGGTCGGTCCGGTCACGGCCCAGGCGATCATCGCCTGGCGCACCGAGCACGGAGCGTTCACCGCCGTCTCTCAGCTGCTCGACGTCGACGGCATCGGAGACGCGACCCTGGCCCAGCTCACCCCCTACGTCACGATCTGACCGGCATGCCCCACTCGGTCGACCTCCGAACTCTCGCGGTCGCGGTGGCGGCCTGGGCGGGAGCCCTGCTGGCGCGCGCGTCTCCGGCCTGGGCGCTCCTGCTGGGGGCAGGGCTGGCGCTGGCGAGCCTGTCGGCGTGGTGGCTCCGTCGGCAGGCGGTCTCGCTGACGGCGCTGGGGGCGCTCGTGGTCTTCGCCGGGGTGGCGACCGTCGCGGGCGTCCGCGTGGAGCGGGTCGGTGACAACCCGCTGACCGGGCTGGCGATCCGGCGTGCGGAGGTCAGTCTCACCGCCCGCGTCTCGGGCGACCCGGTGCCGCTCCAGGGT
>JAHEXO010000386.1 GCA_023252065.1 Nocardioides sp.
GACGACGCGGTGCAGCTCGTGCTCCGCGCCGGACAGCAACGTCAGGTCGTCCATCTCGCCCCCTGTGGACGCCGACACTAGCGCTCCAGGACCCGCGGGCGGCGTCGCTGCCACACTGACCCGATGGACCGGACGGTGGGGCACGGCAACCTGCCGCGGTCCGCCGCGGCCTTGATCGGGCGCGAACGCGAGCTGTCGTCGGTCGCCGCCCGGCTGCGTACCCACCAGGTGGTGACCCTCAGCGGCGTCGGCGGGGTGGGCAAGACCCGGCTCGCCCTGGCCGCCGCAGCGCAGAGCGCCGAGCGGTTCCCCGACGGGGTGTGGCTGGTCGAGCTCGCCCCGGTCGGCACGGCAGACGCCGTCCCCGACGCCCTCGCCCAGGCGCTCGGGATCACGCCGCAGGGCGAGACGCCGCTCCTCGACACGGTCGCAGAGGCCCTGGCCGGCCGGCACCTGCTCGTCGTCGTCGACAACTGCGAGCACCTCGTCGCGGCGGCTGCGGCCGCGGTCGCGAAGGTCGTGGGCCGCTCCGAGACGCCCCGGATCCTGGTCACGTCCCGCGAACCGCTGCGGGTCACGGGCGAGGAGACCGTGCCGGTCTCACCCCTGGGCCTCGAGGGGGGCGCGACCTCCGATGCCGTGAGCCTGTTCGTGGAGCGGGCGGCCGCCGTACGTCCCGGCTTCGGCATCTACGACGAGCCCACCGCGACGGCGGTGGTCGAGATCTGCGAGACCCTCGACGGGCTCCCGCTGGGCATCGAACTGGCCGCTGCTCGGATGGCGGCGATGAGCGCGGCCGAGGTGCGCGACCGGCTCGGCGACCGGTTCCGGCTGCTGACCGGTCCGGAGCACGGACCCGAACGCCAGCTGACGCTGGAGAACGCGGTGGCGTGGTCCTACGACCTGCTCGAGGACGCCGAGAGCACGGTCCTGCGCACCGCCTCCGTCTTCGCGGGCGGCTTCGACCTCCTGGCCCTCTGCTCCGTCGTCGGGAGCAGCGACGACGTGGAGGTCCTGGGCCTCCTCGACTCGCTGGTGCGCAAGTCGCTGGTGGTCGCCCACCACGGGTCCGACCACACGCGCTACAGCCTGTTCGAGACCATCCGTGGTTTCGCCGAGGGACGGCTCCCCGGCGGTGAGCAGGAGGCCCTGCGCGACCGGCACGCGGCCCACTTCGGCAGCGAGGCCGCCCGCCGGTGGGAGGAATGGAACGGCCCCACGTGGCGCAGCCAGGTCGACTGGGTGCGGGCCGAGCTGGCCAACCTGCGGTCGGCGTACCGGTGGAGTGTCGGTCGCGGGCAGGTGGAGGTGGCGACCGACGTAGCGGCCCACGCCGCGCTGATGGGCTTCTCCGTGGAGCTGTTCGAGACGATCAGCTGGGCGGAGGCGCTGCTCGACGAGGCGGCTCGGGCCGACGTACGACGGCTGCCGAGGCTCTACGCGGCGGCCGGCTATGCCTGCTTCGTCGGGCGGGCCGCCTCCGCGACGGCGAACGCCCATCGGGCCTCGGAGCTGGAGTCGCGACCGGAGTACGAGTCGTGCGAGCCCGGCTACGCGCGGTTCATCGAGGCGCTCGGGCAGGTCTACTGCGGCAACCTCGAGCGCTACGTCGAGCTGACCCGCGAGGTCGCCGCCCTCCCCGGCAGCAGCCGGGCGTTCGGGGTGGCGGCCTACGTCGACGGGCTCCAGTCGTCGGGCCGGGTCGAGGAGGCGCTGGAGCTGACCGGTCCGGCGCTGGCGGCCGCCCGCGAGCTCGGCAACCCCTACTGGGTCGCCTACACGTTGTGGATCGTGGGCCTGGCCCTGTCGAAGGTCGACCCGCAGCGCGCCCTGGAGAGCTGGGACGAGGGCGTGGCCTACGTCGGTGAGCACGACGTGCGGTTCTTCGAGGGGTTCCTGGCCCGCGACGCGGCGCTCCTGCACACCTCGGACGGTCAGCTGGAGACCGCCCTGACCCTGTTCGAGGCCGCGATCGGGACCTTCCTGCGGGCCGGCGCCGTCGCCCAGCTCACGATCACCCTGGCCAGCCTGCCGGCCCTGTTCGAGCGGCTCGGGCGCCCCGCGGTGGCCGCCACCCTGCTCGGCGCCATGGCGCGGCACCCCGCCAGCTTCCACCACGTGCCGTCGCTGCCCGACCTGGAGCAGCGGGTCCGTGACGACCTCGGCGACGAGCGGGCCGACCGGTGTGCCGCCAGCGGTGCGGCCATGGACCTGACGGAGGCCGCGGCGTACGCCCTCCACCAGGTCGGCGAGGCCTCGCGCGCCCTGGCGCTCGCCGGACAACGCGGCGGGCCGGCCGGCCTGACCGCCCGCGAGGCGCAGGTGCTGCGGCTCATCGCCGAGGGCTCGACCACCCGGGACGTCTCCGAGCGGCTGTTCATCTCGGCGAAGACCGCCGACAACCACATCCAGCACATCTACACCAAGCTCGGCGTGACCAACCGCGCCGCGGCCACGCGGTGGGCGATCGACCACGGGTTCGTCGAGCCCGTCACCGGCTGACCGGACACCGGGCCCGGAAATGGGGACCCGGAATGAGGAGATCTCCTCATGTGCCCGGACCCCTGCCCGGAACAGGATTCCCTCGATCCGGCCACCAGGGCCGGGAAGCGAAGGAGACGCAGATGATCTTGGCAACCACGCAGGTCAAGGACCTCGACCAGTTCCTCACCGTGTTCGGCGCGGAGGGCGCCGACAAGCGCGGCGCCCACGGCTCCAAGGGCGCGACCGTCTACCGCGACCCGATGGAGGAGAACCGCGTCTGGGTGCTCTTCGACTGGGACAACGAGGGCTGGACGGCGTTCGCCACCGACCCCGAGACCCCCGGCATCCTGCAGCAGGCCGGCCACCTCGGGAAGCCGTCCCTGGGGCAGTACGTCGCGACGTACGACGCCTGAGGCACCACGCCGTGAGCCCCCGGCCGGCTGGGCCGGGGGCTCAGCCGAACCAGATCTTGATCTCGCGCTCGGCGGACTCGACGGCGTCGGAGCCGTGGACGATGTTCTGCTGGGCCGGGGTGCCCCAGTCGCGACCGAGGTCGCCACGGATGGTGCCCGGGGCAGCCTTGGTCGGGTCGGTGGCGCCGGCCAGCGAGCGGAACGACTCCACGACGTGCTGGCCCTCGACGACCATCGCCACGACCGGGCCCGAGCTCATGAACTCGACCAGCGGCTCGTAGAACGGCTTGCCCTCGTGCTCGGCGTAGTGCTCGGCGAGGAGCTCGCGAGTGGCGGTGCGGAGCTCGACCCGGGCCAGGGTGTAGCCCTTGGCCTCGATGCGTCGGATCACCTCTCCGACCAGACCACGGCGGACGCCGTCGGGCTTGACCAGGACGAGGGTGCGCTCCATGGTCCGCACCCTACCGAGCCGTCTCCGGGCGCTCAGCCGGGCCCTCAGCCGGGGCTCGGGGCACCCCAGTCGGCCAGGCGGCGCCGTACGTCGTCGGGGACCGGCAGGTCGTCGGCCGGCTCCACGGCCGAGGCGCGCAGCCCGAGCGGGACCACCCCGGCCCAGACGCCGGCCGCGACGTCCTCGGGCTCGTCGACGGGACCAC
>JAHEXO010000387.1 GCA_023252065.1 Nocardioides sp.
GAAGATATGTGACAAGTGCAAGGTGATCCGTCGCCACGGCCGCGTCATGGTGATCTGCGAGAACCCCCGCCACAAGCAGCGGCAGGGCTGAGCACCGCCCTGGAAGACCGGACGGAGTTCGGACTTCCAGTCGGGCGTAACCCGAAGCGAGCTTGCTCGCGAGGGGCCTGACAGCAACAACTGAAGAGCACCACCACAACGTGATCGCTAGCTCGTCGCCCATGACGAGTGAAGCCACCTCCGGAGCAGTGGCCGGAGCTCGTCCGAGGCGGACGGGACGCGACACGACCGAAACCGCTGTGAACTACCGAAAGGGAACGCCAACCACATGGCACGCCTCGTCGGTGTCGACCTCCCGCGCGACAAGCGCATCGAGGTCGCACTCACCTACATCTACGGCATCGGCCGTACCCGGGCCCAGCAGCTCCTCAGCGAGACCGGCGTGAGCCCCGACCTCCGCGTCCACCAGCTCGGTGACGAGGAGCTGGTCAAGCTCCGCGACGCCATCGAGGGCAACGACGAGATCAAGATCGAGGGTGACCTCCGTCGCGAGGTCCAGGCCGACATCCGGCGCAAGATCGAGATCGGCAGCTACCAGGGTCGTCGCCACCGTCAGGGCCTCCCGGTCCGCGGTCAGCGCACCAAGACCAACGCCCGTACCCGCAAGGGCCCCAAGCGCACCGTCGCCGGCAAGAAGAAGGCCAAGTAAATGCCACCGAAGAGTCGTACCGGCGCCAAGAAGGTGCGCCGCAAGGAGAAGAAGAACATCGCTCAGGGCGAAGCCCACATCAAGAGCACGTTCAACAACACCATCGTCACCATCACCGACCCCACGGGTGCGGTGATCTCGTGGGCCTCTGCCGGCACCGTCGGCTTCAAGGGCTCGCGCAAGTCCACGCCGTTCGCCGCGCAGATGGCCGCCGAGGCTGCCGGGCGCCGGGCGATGGACCATGGCATGAAGAAGATCGACGTGTTCGTCAAGGGCCCGGGCTCGGGCCGCGAGACGGCGATCCGGTCCCTGGGTGCGATCGGCCTCGAGGTCGGCACCATCCAGGACGTGACCCCGACGCCGCACAACGGCTGCCGCCCGCCGAAGCGTCGCCGCGTCTGACGCCCCGGCGTCAGCACGAGCACGAGATCACAAGGAGTCTTTGAGAAATGGCCCGCTACACCGGCCCCATGACCAAGAAGTCGCGCCGCCTCGGCATCGACCTCGTCGGCGGCGACTCGGCTTTCGAGCGTCGTCCCTACCCTCCCGGCCAGCACGGCCGCGGTCGGATCAAGGAGAGCGAGTACCTGCTTCAGCTGCGCGAGAAGCAGAAGGCCCGCTACACCTACGGCATCCTCGAGAAGCAGTTCCACAACTACTACACCGAGGCCTCGCGTCGGCAGGGCAAGACAGGTGACAACCTGCTGCAGCTGCTCGAGTGCCGTCTCGACAACGTCGTCTACCGCGCGGGCTTCGCGCGCACCCGTCGTCACGCTCGCCAGCTGGTGGTGCACGGCCACTTCCTGGTCAACGGCCGCAAGGTCGACATCCCGTCGTTCCAGGTCAGCCAGTACGACATCGTCGACGTGCGTGAGAAGTCGCTGGAGATGACGCCGTTCATCGTCGCCCGCGAGACCCACGACGAGCGCGTCGTGCCGGCGTGGCTCCAGGTGCTTCCCGGCCGGATGCGCGTCCTGGTCCACCAGGTGCCCGTCCGGGCCCAGATCGACATCCCGGTCCAAGAGCAGCTGATCGTCGAGTACTACTCCAAGAAGTAGCTCCCAACTCCACACCGCCACCACCAGATGATCTGAGCCCGTCATATAGCGGGTGGGCTCGGAAAGGAATGAACAAGTGCTCATCGCACAGCGCCCGACCCTGTCGGAAGAGTCCGTCGACGAGTTTCGCTCGCGCTTCGTCATCGAGCCCCTGGAGCCGGGCTTCGGCTACACGCTCGGCAACTCCCTGCGCCGTACCCTGCTGTCGTCGATCCCCGGTGCCTCGGTCACCAGCATCAAGATCGACAGCGTCCTCCACGAGTTCTCGACGATCGAGGGCGTCAAGGAGGACGTCACCGAGATCATCTTGAACCTCAAGGGCCTCGTCGTCTCCTCCGAGCACGACGAGCCCGTGACCATGTACCTGCGCAAGTCCGGCGCCGGTGAGGTCACCGCCGGTGACATCCAGCCCCCGGCCGGTGTCGAGGTCCACAACCCCGACCTCAAGATCGCCACCCTGTCCGACAAGGGCAAGCTGGAGATGGAGCTCGTGGTCGAGCGCGGCCGGGGCTACGTCTCCTCGGTGCAGAACAAGGGCGCCGACAACGAGATCGGCCGGATGCCGGTCGACTCGATCTACAGCCCTGTGCTGAAGGTGACCTACAAGGTCGAGGCCACCCGTGTCGAGCAGCGCACCGACTTCGACAAGCTGGTCATCGACGTCGAGACCAAGCCCTCGATGAAGCCCCGCGACGCCATCGCCTCGGCCGGCAAGACCCTGGTCGAGCTGTTCGGGCTGGCCCGTGAGCTGAACGTCGAGGCCGAGGGCATCGACATCGGCCCGTCGCCGGTCGACGAGCAGCTCGCCGCCGACCTCGCCCTCCCGGTCGAGGACCTGCAGCTGACCGTCCGGTCCTACAACTGCCTCAAGCGCGAGGGCATCCACACCGTGGGTGAGCTCATCTCGCGCTCGGAGCAGGACCTGCTCGACATCCGCAACTTCGGCGCCAAGTCGATCGACGAGGTCAAGGCCAAGCTGCACGAGATGGGTCTGTCGCTCAAGGACAGCGCTCCGGGCTTCGACCCGCAGGCTGCCCTCGCGGCGTACGGCGACGACGACGACGACGCGTTCATCGAGGACGAGTCCTACTGACGGCGTGCGCTCCGCGCACGACGTCAGTGGACGAGGACCGTCGCAGCGAGCCTGCTCGCAAGACGGCTTGTGACCCAGCCCCGGACACACGGGGCGCCTGAAACTCACAGCACCATCTACCCCGGTACCTGACACGGCCGGAGAGAATCGAGAGACCATGCCCAAGCCCAAGAAGGGTCCCCGCCTCGGCGGCAGCCCGTCCCACCAGCGGCTGATCGTCGCCAACCTGGCGACCCAGCTGTTCGAGCACGGCCGGATCACCACCACCGAGGCCAAGGCGCGCGTGCTGCGTCCGGTCGCGGAGAAGCTGATCACCAAGGCCAAGCGCGGCGACCTGCACAACCGTCGTGAGGTGCTCAAGACGGTGCGCGACAAGTCGGTGGTGCACGTGCTGTTCACCGAGATCGCGCCGACGTTCGCCGAGCGCCCGGGCGGCTACACCCGGATCACTAAGATCGGCAACCGCAAGGGCGACAACGCCCCGATGGCCGTGATCGAGCTGGTGACCGAGCCCTACGAGCCCAAGGCAGCCAAGCCGGCCAAGAAGTCGGCCGCCAAGAAGACCGCGACCACCGAAGCCGTCGCCGACGCCGAGGTCGTCGCCGACCCGGTGGCGCCGTCGGCAGAGGCTGTGGGCCTCGAGCCCGTGGTCGAGGTCGAGGGTGTCGACGAGGAGGTCTTCGAGGA
>JAHEXO010000388.1 GCA_023252065.1 Nocardioides sp.
ATCCCAGGCAGTAGCCGCCTTCGGCGGCATGCGGCCGGCTGTCCCACAATTGTGCGCATGCCACCACCCACTGGCTCCGAAGACGCCGAGCGGCTCCGACTGGCCGAGGCCAACACCGGCACGGTCTCCTGGCGCAGCTGGGGCCCCTACCTCTCCGAGCGCGCCTGGGGCACGGTTCGCGAGGACTACAGCCCCGACGGCGAGGCCTGGGACTTCTTTCCCCACGACCACGCCCGCTCCCGCGTCTACCGCTGGAACGAGGACGGGATGGCGGGCTTCTGCGACGAGGAGCAGGACTGGTGCCTCTCGCTCGCGCTGTGGAACGGCGTCGACCCGATCCTCAAGGAGCGGATGTTCGGCCTCACCGGCCCGCAGGGCAACCACGGCGAGGACGTCAAGGAGTACTGGTGGTACCTCGACGGCACCCCCACCCACTCCTGGAACACCTGGCGCTACCACTACCCGCAGCGCCCCTTCCCGTACGACGAGCTGGTCGCGCAGAACGCGGGGAGGTCGAAGACCGAGCCCGAGTTCGAGCTGGTCGACACCGGGATCTTCGACGACGACCGCTACTGGGTCGTCACCGTGGACTACGCCAAGGCAGGCCCGGCCGACCTCCTGATGCGGATCACGGTCGAGAACGCGGGGCCGGAGGAGGCGACGCTCCACGTGCTGCCTCAGCTCTGGTATCGCAACACCTGGTCGTGGGGCTACCCCGACCACGAGCCGCCGCGGCTGTCGTCGCACGAGAGCCGGGTCGTCGGGCGCAGCGGCCGCTCCGGCCGGCTGGTCCTGGTCTCCGACGGCGACCCCGTCCTGCTGTTCTGCGAGAACGAGACCAACACCCAGCGGCTGTACGGCGAGCCGGGCCCGACGGCGTACCCCAAGGACGGCGTCAACGACCACGTCGTCCACGGCCTCGACACCGTCGACCCGGGACACACCGGCACCAAGGCCGCCCTGCACCACGTGGTCACCGTGCCGGCGGGCGAGAGCCGGGTGGTGCGGGTGCGGCTGGTCGGCGGCGACGAGCCCGACCCGATGCCGGTCGACGTGGGCGTGCAGTTCGACGACGTGATGGCGACCCGCGAGACCGAGGCCGATGCCTTCTACGCGTCGCTGCCGCCCGCGTCGTGCTCGCCGGACGAGGCAGCCGTGCTGCGCCAGGCGATGGCGGGGCTGCTGTGGTCCAAGCAGTTCTACCACTACGACGTCGAGCGCTGGCTCGACGGCGACCCGGGCCAGCCGACCCCGCCGCCCGGCCGCGGCGCGATCCGCAACGGCGACTGGCGCCACCTGAACAGCCACGAGATCCTGCTGATGCCCGACCCGTGGGAGTACCCGTGGTTCGCGGCGTGGGACCTCGCGTTCCACTGCGTCACCATCGCGCACGTCGACCCGGAGCTCGCGAAGGCGCAGCTCGTGCTGCTCCTCCGCGAGTGGTACATGCACCCCAACGGCCAGATCCCGGCGTACGAGTGGAACTTCTCCGACGTCAACCCGCCGGTCCATGCCTGGGCCGCGCTCCGCGTCTTCGAGCTCGACGGCTCCCGCGACTACACCTTCCTGGCCCGGGTGTTCCACAAGCTGCTGATCAACTTCACCTGGTGGACCAACAACAAGGACCACGGCGACAACAACCTGTTCCAAGGCGGCTTCATGGGCCTGGACAACATCTCACCGATCGACCGCTCGTCGTTCCCGCCCGACCTCGGCTACCTCGAGCAGGCCGACTCCACGGCGTGGATGGCGATGTATGCCCTCGACCTGCTCGACATGGCCCTCCGCCTCGCGCTGCACGACAACGCCTACGAGGACGCGGCGACGAAGTTCTTCGAGCACTTCCACACGATCGCGTACGCCGCGGACAACGCCGGTCTGTGGGACCCGGCCGACGCCTTCTACTACGACGTGCTCCGGCTCAACGACGGGCTCGAGGTCCAGATCAAGGTGAAGTCGCTGGTCGGCCTGATCCCGGTGACCGCCGCCGCGGAGTACCACTACGGGCTGCTCAGCCGGCTGCCGGACTTCGCTGCGCGGGCGGAGTGGTACCTGCGGAACAAGCCCCGGCTCGCGGAGGCGACGCACTCACGCGGCAGCGGCCCGACCGCCCACCGGCTCCTGTGCGTCGTACCACCCGAGCGCCTGCAGGCGATGCTGGCCGGGGTCTTCGACGAGGCCGGGATGTTGTCGCCGTACGGGATCCGCTCGGTGTCGGCCTGGCACCGCGACCATCCCTTCGAGGTCTCGACCCCGCAGGGCACCGCGACCACCGACTACGAGCCGGCCGAGTCGACGACCGGGATGTTCGGCGGGAACTCCAACTGGCGCGGACCGATCTGGTTCCCGCTCAACACCTTGCTCGTGGAGGCCTTGCGCGACTACGACTCGTTCGACCCGGGCGAGATCACCGTGGAGTACCCCGCCGGCTCCGGTCGCCAGGTCGCGCTCGGTGACATCGCCGACGACCTCTCCCGGCGGCTGGTCGCGATCTTCCTGCGGGGTGTCGACGGACGACGCCCGGTGCACGGCACCTACGACCTCCTGGCCACCGATCCCCGGTGGCGGGACAACGTGCCGTTCCACGAGTACTTCCACGGGGACACCGGAGCCGGGCTCGGTGCCGAGCACCAGACCGGCTGGACGGCCCTGGTCGCCCACCTGATCCTCACCCGGAGTGGCCCAGGTGTGATGCAGGGCGCGCTCACCCCCGGAAGGCGGTGACCCCGCTCAGGGTCGGGACGAACACGTAGTTGCCGCTCACCGTCTCGGACGGGAAGTGCGTGGTCGGGCCGGCGTGGAGGCGCTGGACCTGCGTGCCGTCGGCGAGCCGGAGGACGAACAGGTCGCCGCTGTCGCGGTCGGCCACGTAGACCCGGGACCCCGCGATCACCGGTGACCCGTAGAGCCCGTTGACGGTCCAGCCCCAGCGCAGGCTGGTGCTGCCGACATGGAGCAGCCGGACCTGGTTCTGGAACAGGCACGGGTAGACCACCGTGTTCCCCACGACGGCCGTCCCGCCGAACGCAGCGCAGCCGGAGAGCCGGCTGACCGCCGAGCCGACGCCGCCGAGCGTCTCCTTGAGCAGGTAGACCTCACCGCGCTTGCCCGCGATCACGATCCGCTTCAGGCCAGGCAGCATCGTCGGAGACGACGAGCCGAGGTCGAGGTCGCGGATGTTGTCGCTCTTCCAGGAGCCGGGGGCGAAGATCGACAGCGGACGGAGCCCGACCCGGCTGAGCTCGGTGACGGAGTCGCTCTTGTCCCACGTCCCGCTGAGCTCCGCGCCGTTCCCGCTGGCGACGTAGACGTGGCCGTTGCGACCGCGCACCGGTCCGGCCGTCGCCCACATCCCCGCCTCGCGGGAGGTCGGCACCGCGTAGTGGTACGTCGTGCCCTTGCCGGTCACCGACGTCGAGGTCACGTAGCCGACGTAGTTGTCGCAGTCGCCGGCCAGCCCGCCGAAGCTGACGATGACCCGGCCGTGCTCGACCAGCACGGCCGAGCGCTCCTGCTCGGCCTTGCGGTTGCGGTTGGGCAGGACGT
>JAHEXO010000389.1 GCA_023252065.1 Nocardioides sp.
ACCATCAGGACATGCTCATCCTCGCGATCATCGTCCTCGGGTTCCTGGCCGGCGGCCTCGCCCAGCTCCTCTTCGGGGTCCCGATGCGCGAGGTCAACTGGGTGATGGCCCTGGGCTCGGGCCTGATCGGGTCCTTCATCGGCGGGTTGCTGATCAGCCTGCTGTCCGGGGACGGCCTCGACCTGAAGCCGAGCGGCATTATCGGCTCGCTGCTCGGGGCGATGCTGGTGACGATTGCGTGGACCGCGCTCTCGACGCGGCACAAGGATCAGCCCTGACCGCTGCCGGCGACTGAGACGGATCCCGGCGGATCCGCTGGCTCCGCGCTGGGCCGGGCTGGGCCGGTAGGCGCTAGGAGGAAGGGGTCAAGTGACCCCTTCCTCGCAGTGCGCCCCGGCATGGGTGTGGGGAGCGGCTGAGACGTCGCCCGCCAGGGACAACCAATCTCAGGCGAGCACGTCGAGAAGCCGCCCGACCTCCCGCGACATCGCCTCCCGGGCCGGGCCGAGGTAGCGGCGCGGGTCGGTGAGCGCCGTGTCGGCCTCGAGGCCGTCCCGGACGCTCGCGGTCAACGCGACGTTGAGCGCGGTGCCGATGTTGATCTTCACCATGCCGGCCGAGACGGCCCGCCGGAGCTCGTCGTCGGGTACGCCGGAGGAGCCGTGCAGCACCAGAGGCACCGGCAACGCTGCGGCGAGAGCGGCGATCCGCTCGTGGTCGAGGCGGGCGGTGCGGGTGGTCATCGCGTGCGAGGTGCCCACCGCGACCGCGAGCGCGTCCACCCCGGTCTGGGCGACGAACGCCGCCGCCTCCACCGGGTCGGTCCGGACGCCCGGTGCGTGGGCGCTCTCCGCGGCCCCGGGCTTGCCGCCGACATAGCCCAGCTCGGCCTCCACCCAGACCCCGGCGGCGTGACCGGCGCGGACGACCTAGGTGGTACGGGCGAGGTTGTCGGCGTAGGGCAGGGCCCCCGCGTCGTACATGAGAGAGCTGAGGTACGGCCGCAGGGGCCCGGCCACGCACTGCTCGACCAGGTCGTCGTCTGTGAGGTGGTCGAGATGGATCGCCAGCGGTGTCTCCGCGCGCGTGGCGAGCGCGTGCATGGCCGCGAGGATCGGCTCGGCCACGCCGTCGTGGTAGCGGATGGCGTTCTCACTGAGCGCGAGCACGACCCCGCGACCGGCCCGCGTGGCGGCGGCGACGATCGCCTCGGCGTGCTCGAGCGTGATCACGTTGAACGCCGGCAACGCGCGCCCAGAGCGCTGCGCCTCGGCGATCAGGACGCCGGTCCCGACGACGGTCATCGCGCACCGTCCAGGGCTCGTACGACGACTCCGGCCAGCTGCTCCTCGTGGTGGACGGGGTCGACGTCGCCCGCCTCGGGAGAGAGCACCGCGGCCGCGGACAGGGCGACCGCGTCGTGCAGCATCCGCTCCGGATGCCCGGCCGCACCGGGGTCGCGCAGCAGCCCGCGCGCCAGCCCGGCGACCAACGCGTCCCCGGCCCCGGTGGGGTTCCCGGACAGCACGGACGCCGGCCGGGCCTCCCACACGCCGGTCGCGGTGGCGGCGATGACGCCGTCCTCGCCGAGGGAGGCCACGACCGTGGCCTCCGAGGACCGCGCCAGGATGCGGGCCGCCCGCAGAGCGTCGTCGTCGCCGGTGGCCGCGGCGAGCTCGTGAGCGTTGGGCTTGACCACGGTGGCGCCGGCGGCGAGCGCGGAGAGCAGCCACGGACCGTGGGTGTCGACGAGCACTGGGAGGCCGCGTCGGCGACCGGCGGCAACCAGTGCGGCCAGGCCGTCGTCCGGCACCCCCTCCGGAACGCTGCCACCGAGGACGAGCACGTCGGTGCCGTCGAGGTTGGCCTCCACCGCCTCGAGGAACGCGGGCCAGCAGTCGATCACGGCCGGCTCGACCAGCGTCGTGACGCCGGGGGCGTCGCGCTCGACCACCGTGACCGTACGACGCGTCGCAGCGCCGCAGGGCACCAAAACGGCCTCCAGTCGTGCGGCCTCCAGACCGTGGCCGAGCTGGTCGCCGGTCTCGCCCCCGGCCGGCGCCACCAGCCGGGTCGGCTCACCGAGGCGGTGCAGCACACGGGCGACGTTCACAGCCTTGCCTCCGGGCCGCTCGGTCAGCTCCCGGACCCGGGTCGTGCCGCTCGGGTGCAGGTGGTCGACGTGGTAGGTCACGTCGACCGCCGGGCTCGGGCAGACGCAGAGGATCACAGGGGATCACGAGTCGGCGAGGACGACGGAACGGGTCAGGCTGCGGGGCCGGTCGGGGTCGAGACCGGCCGCCTCGGCCCGCTCCACCGCGAGCAGCTGGGCCCGCACCAGGTCGGCGACGGGGTCGAGGTCGTCGTCCACCAGGAGGGCGCCGGTGCGGCGTACCTCGTCGGCCAGGCCTGAGACCGGCCGGCCGAACACCCAGACGGCGCGGCCGGGCTGGGCGATGGCGACGGGACCGTGGCGGTACTCCATCTGGGGGTAGGACTCCGTCCAGAGCCGGCAGGCCTCACGGCACTTCAGCGCGGCCTCCCGGGCGATGCCGTAGGCCCAGTGCCGGCCGAGGAAGGAGATCTGCTCGACCGTCGTCAGGGCCGGGTCGACGGGGTGCCGCCCGGCGAGCACCTCGCGGGCCTGGGCGACGACCGGCTCGACGGGCTCGCCGAGCGAGGCCCGCAGGAGCATGAGTGTCGTGGTCGCGAACACGGTCTGCACGACCGACCGCTCGTCGGCGAAGTCCAGCAGCACGGTGTCCGTGGCCGCGGTGGGGACGGGGGTGCCGGCAACGGCCGTGACCGCCAGCACCGGCGAGCGCACCGCCTCCACCGCGCGGACCACCTCGGTCGTCGTGCCGGAGCGCGAGATGGCGACGACGCGGTCGTAGCTCCGGCCCAGCGGCAGCTCGCTGGCCGGGAAGACATCGGTCGGCCCTTGCCCGGAGGCCTCGCGCAGCGCGGCGTACGCCGCGGCCATGAACCACGACGTCCCGCACCCGATGACGGCCACGGACTCGCCGGGCCGGGGGAGGACGGCGGTCAGGCTCGGCGCCAGCGCGGCTGCCCGGGTCCACGCCTCCGGCTGGAGCGCGATCTCCTCGCGGACGTAAGGGGCGTCCGCTGCGGGGTCAGTGTTCATGGCCGTCTCCTGCCTTGGATGTGTGTGCACGTAGGTCGTGGGCGAGCTGGTCGCGGTCCGGCTGTCCTGCCGTACCCCCGACGAAGCCGACGCTGCGCGCGCCTGCCGCCACCGCCCGCGTGAGAGCGTCGGCAAGAGGTACGGCGTCGAGCCAGGCGTCGAGGAACGCGGCGTCGAAGGTGTCCCCGGCTCCGGTCGTGTTGACGGCGAGCACCGGCCGGCCTGCGGCCTCGGTGAGCGTGCCGTCGGGGGCGATCGCGAAGGCGCCCGCGGCTCCGTCCTTCACCATGGTCAGCGGCCCGCGGGCAGCCAGCGCGGCCGCCGCCGCGCGTGGGTCTGGTTCTCCGCCGAGGGCGACGGCCTCGGCTCGGTTGGGCAGCAGGACGTCGAGGTCGGGG
>JAHEXO010000390.1 GCA_023252065.1 Nocardioides sp.
CAGGGCCCGACCGCTGCCACGTGCGAGCTCGGGGAGCTTGGAGGCCCCGAACACGAGCACCACGATCACCAGGATGATCAAGAGTTCCGGCGTGCCGAGGCTGCCGATCAGCGGGAGCAACATGGAAGGTCCTGACGTGAGAAGGAAGAGCGCTGACAGTCTAGCCCGCGGGGTGGTCGTACAAGGCCAAAGCCTGACGTGCCGCCACGGCGGCGCCGTCACCGTAGTGGTTCGGTGAGACGACCCGGGCGGATGGGGTGAGCCGCAGCAGCAGCCGCCGCAGCCAGCGCTCGTCGGCCACGAGCAGGTCGACCTCCGAGCCGCCGTCGGCAGCCGGCCGGACCGCCTCGGTCGCGTAGTACTCCTCGATCCACCGGGCCTCCGGGCGCAGGGCCAGGGTGACCAGGGTCGCCTCGTCGCCGCTGCTGAAGATGCCTCCGGACAGGTCGCGGATCTCGCCCGGGTCGGTGGTGACCGCCGACTCGAGGACGGTCGCCTCGTGGATCCGGTCGAGCCGGAACAGGCGCGGCGCCTCGGCGCTGTGGCACCACGCGTCGAGGTAGTCGACGCCGTGGTGGCGCACGACCGCGTGCGGGTCGACGACCCGGTCCGACTCCTCGTCGCGGGCCGGGACGTAGTAGGTCAGCCGGACCTGTCGCTGCCGTCGTACGGCGTCGTCGAGGCCGGCCCGCAGTTGCACCGTCTCGGGGGCCGCGTCGCCGGGGTCCACCAGACCGGGACCGCCGGCCGCGGCCGCCTCCAGCTTGGCGAGGGCCCGGTCGACCACGACCCGGGTCTCGGTGTCGGCCCCTCCGCGCAGCGCCCGGAGCGCGACGATGATCGCGGTGGCCTCGGTCGGGGTCAGCCGGAGCGGACGGGCGAGGTAGTCGGCGTTGGTCACCCGGATCACGCCCTCGCCCTCGAGTGCGTCGAGATCGACGTCGATCAGGTCGTCGGGGTAGCCGCCGGGGAGACCGCACAGGAACAGCACCCGCAGGTCCTGGTCGAGCTGGTCGGGCGGGATCCCCATCGCCCGGGCGGCCTCGTCGAGCGAGACCTGGCCACGGCTCTGGAGGTAGGGCACCAGCCGGAGCAGGCGGGACACCTGGTTCTTGGCGGCGCCACCGGTCGCCGACGTCGTCACGCCGTCACCCCTTCGCGCAGCCGGGACACGACCTCGTCCCGCAGCGAGACGGGCGCCTCGACGAAGACGTCGGGGCCGAAGGCGAGCAGCTCGTCGGCCTGTGCACCTCCGGGCAGCCGCACCCGGTCCCAGGGCGTCCGCTCGTCGGGTCCCGCGACGTCGGGCTCGATGACCGCGGCGTTGCGCCGGAGCACCGCGCCGGCCCCGGGGCGCACCAGGATGACGGCCTCCTCGGCAGGCGTGGACGGCGCGAGCCGACGGGCGACCTCGTGGACGTCGGTTCCGAAGGGGACCTCGAACGCGCCGACCGGTCCGGTGGCGGTCGCCTGGCCGACGACCCGGGAGAGCCGGAAGACCCGCTCCTCGCTGCGATCGGTGTCGAGCCCCACGACGTACCAGCGCCCGGAGAACCGGACCACGCCCCACGGCTGGAGGTGGCGGGTGAGTGCCTCGTCGTAGCCGGGCCGGCGGTAGCCGAAGGTGACCGCCCGCCGGTGCAGGGTGGCCTCCCAGAAGACGTCGAACGACGGCTCGTCGGCGGCCAACCGGGGTTGGGCGATGTCGAGGGCGGTCAGGTCGACGTCGACCCCGGCAGCGGTGAGCTTGCCGACGGCGTTCATGGTGGCCTCGGCCAGGCGGGCGTTCTCCCACACCTTGGTGGCCAGGGCCACCACGGCGGCCTCGTCGGGCGCGAGGGAGATGTCGGGCAGGGCGAACTCGTCGGCGCGGATGCGGTAGCCCGGTTCGTCGTCGAAGAAGGCGTCCATCTGGCCCACCTCGATCGGGACGCCGAGGCTGCGCAGCTCCTCCTTGTCGCGCTCGAACATCTTCTCGAACGCCTCGTCGGAGGCATCGCCGTAGAGGATCGCGCGGATGCGGTCCTTGGGGACGTAGTGCCGCTGGACCAGCAGCATGATCAGCAGGTTCAGCAGGCGCTCGGTCTTCGAGGACGCCTGGCTCATCCGGCTCTCACCCGACTCTCACCGGCAGGTCGGGTCACCCGTCGTCGCCGCATGGGCCCATCCTGCTCAGCCGGCCCAGAGGATGTCGACCACGAAGTAGAGGGTCGAGTTGGCCGGGATGCCGGTCTGCTTCTGGGACCCGTAGCCGTCCTTGGGCGGGATCGCCAGGATCACGCGGCTGCCGACCTTCTGGCCGACCAGGGTCTTGTCCCAGCCCTTCACGACCTTGTTGGCGCCGATCTGGAAGGCGATCGGGGTGCTGCTGAAGTTCTCGTCGAAGGGCTTGGTGGCGCCGTAGACCGAGCCGAGGTAGTGCACCACGATCGACTGGCCCGCCTTGACCGTGGCGCCGGTGCCGCTGCGGAGGTCGGCGGAGTGCAGCGTCCCGTCGGGCTTCGGGGTGCCCTTGAAGTCCAGGTTGGTGACGACGCCGTTCTTCTCCACGACGGCGGGAGCCCACGACGGAGACTTGTGGGAGGCGCCGTTCGGGCCGTCGAGGGGCTTGCCGACGATGTCGAGCACCAGCACGACGGCGTCCTTGTTGCCGATCTGGAGCGTCGGGTTGCCCTGGGCGCCGAAGATCTTGTCCGCGCTGGTGTAGATCGCCACCCGGGTGCCGACCTTCTTGCCCACGAGGGCGGTCCGGAAGATCTGGGGCACGCTGTCGGTGATCGGGACCACCTGCGGCGCCTGGTCCTTGTAGGAGTCCGCAGCGGTCTTCTGGGTGAAGCCGTCGCCGATCACGGTCTGCAGGATGACGTCGTCACCGTTCTGCACAACCGGACCGGTGCCCTCCTTGAGGACCTTGGTCTGGGTGGTCTGGTCGGTGACCTGGCCCTTGAACGCCAGGGTCGCCGCGGAGCCGACATCGCCGGAGATCGACACCTGGTCCCAGCCGGTGGCGCTCGCTGTGCTGCTGGAGTCACTCTTGCCGCAGCCCGCGAGCGCGACGGCGGCCGTGAGCAGCACGGCAGGGAGCAGACGGACGGGGGAACGACGGGTCAGCACAGGGGGCCCTTCGGGGATCGGGGTCGGAGCGATCACCCTATCCGGCGGTTCCACACGCCCTGGAATCCGCTCGGGGGTGCCGACAGGCCCCTGGCGTCAGGTCACATGCCGTCGATGAGGCGCTGCACCCGCTCGTCGTAGGCCCGGAACGGGTCCTTGCACAGGACGGTCCGCTGAGCCTGGTCGTTGAGCTTGAGGTGGACCCAGTCGACGGTGAAGTCACGCCGGCGTTCCTGGGCCTTCCGGATGAACTCCCCGCGGAGCCGGGCCCGCGTGGTCTGGGGCGGCACCGACTTGGCGCGGAAGATCTTCAGGTCCGTGGTGACGCGTGCGACGGCGCCCCGCTTCTCGAGCAGGTAGTAGAGGCCGCGGTCGGGACGGATGTCGTGATAGGCGAGGTCGAGCTGGGCGATGCGTGGGTGC
>JAHEXO010000026.1 GCA_023252065.1 Nocardioides sp.
CTTGTCGGTGAGCTGGACGAAGTAAAGCAGCTCCTCGGCCCGCTCGCGCACCTCGCGCCGGGGGATGCCGAAGTAGCGGCCGTAGATGTAGAGGTTGTCGAAGACGTTGAGCTCGGTGTCGAGGTTGTCCTCCTGCGGGCAGACGCCGAGCCGCGCCCGGATCGCCGGGCCGTCCACCGCCGGGTCGAGCCCGAGGATGCGCAGCTCTCCCCCGCTCACCGGCGAGACCGCGCCGATCATCCGCATCGTCGACGACTTGCCGGCGCCGTTGGGACCCAGGAAGCCGAACGCCTCACCACGGCGTACGTCGATGTCGATGCCCTTGACCGCCTCGAACTCCCCGAAGGACTTGCGCAGGCCGACGGCCCGGATCATCGAGTCACGGGTGTCACCGGCAAGGTCAGGCACTCGACCGACCCTACAAAGAAGCGCCGACAGACTCGCGATCAACCTCACCTGACGCCTCGCTACCGTGGCCTCGTGGAACGACGACATGCGCGCTCGGGCTCGCCCTTCGAGGAGACGATCGGGTTCAGCCGCGCGGTGCGGGTCGGCTCGACGATCGCGGTCAGCGGCACGGCGCCGGTCTGGCCCGACGGCCACGTCGACCCCGACCCGGCCGTGCAGGCGCGGCGCTGCTGGGAGATCGCGCTCGCGGCACTCACCGAGCTGGGCGGCCGCGTCGACGACGTCCACCGCACCCGGCAGTACGTCGTACGTCAGGACGTCGCGGAGGCCGTCGGCGCCGTGCACGGCGAGGTGTTCGGGTCGGTGGGGCCGGCCAGCACCATGGTCGTCGTCGCCGGCCTGCTCGACCCCCGGTGGGTGGTCGAGGTCGAGCTGGACGCGGTGGTCAGCGGCGGTCGGTGAGCACGACGACGGTGACGCTGCTGCGGGCCGGGACGACCCGTCCGGCCGCCGGCTCGGTGCCGTGGACACCCGGCGCACAGGACGCGTTGGTCGGGCAGCGGTCCGTGCGCACGTCGACCTGGAGCCCGGCGTGTTCGAGCGCGGCCCGGTAGGCAGCGACGCCCGAGCCCGGGGTGACGAACGGGACGGCGGTCTGCCTGGCGGGCAGCACCCTCAGCGACGTCCGGATCGCCAGGATGGTGTCGAAGGCCCGGACCCCGCCGCCGAGGGGCACCGTCACCGTGACGAAGGCATGCAGGTCGGGGACGCCGAACACCCCGACGCAGGAGCGCGCCTTGGCCCGGCAGTCGGTCGGACCGGCGACGACCTGGTGTCCGTCGATGCGACCGTCCGGCACGAGGCCCTGCTGCTGGGTGTCGGTGGTGAGGGCGACCGAGGACACATGCGCTCGTACGAAGCTCAAGCAGTCCTGCGGGTAGGGGAAGTAGACCGTGTCCCTGGTCGGCGAGTCGCAGGTGGCGGCTCCGTCGGCCCAGCCCGCGGGCACCTCGACCGCGACCCGGCCGATGGCAGCCAGCCGGGTGCCGACCGCAGACGTGGCGACCTCCTCTCGCTGGGTGAGGAGCCACAGCCCGGCTCCGCTGCCGACGATCGCCGCCGTCGCGGCGGCGACCGCGACCACCGTGCCGGCCCGCCGCCGCCGACGGGTCACCCGCCCACGCCTGACCAGGTCGGCGACCGGCGCCGGGCCGGTGGGGATCGACTCCCAGAGCTCATCGAGGGACGGAGGTGTCTGCTGCGACATCACGAGGTTCCTTCCGCGAGATCGGCGAGATGCGGGTTGGCGGCGAGCTGGGCCAGAGCGCGGGAGAGCCGGCTCTTCACGGTGCCGGCAGGGATGCCCAGCACCGCGGCGGTCTGTTGCTCGCTGAGTCGGCCGTAGTAGCGCAGGACCACCACCTCGCGGTTGACCCGGCTGAGGTCGCCGAGCGCCCGTTCGACCGCGTCGCCGATCGCCACCTGGTCCGTGGCATCGGCCGTCGGGTGCTGCCCCAGGTCAGGAGTGGGTCGTTCACCCCACCAGCGCCGGCGCCGGCTGTCGCGGTGGCAGTTGAGGAGCACGCGGTAGACGTAGGCGTCCCGGTTGTCGGCCCGCTCGACACGGCCCCAGGCGGTGAAGCAGCGCAGCAACGTCGTCTGCACGAGGTCCTGGGCCTCCTCCAAGCCGCACCCGAGGAACACGGCCGACCGCACGAGAGTGGCCCACCGGGCAGCGGCATAGGCGGCGAAGTCCTCCTCGCGGTCCATGGCACCACCCTTCGACCGGCCCCGATGATGTGGGGGCTCACTCGGTCCGACGAGATGAGTGTGGCGCGAGGTTCCGTCGGGGGCGGCGGAATGTGGTCAGGCGACCAGCTCGACCGGGACGGGACCGAAGCCGTCGAGGTGGGCGGCATCCTCCTCGTGGCCGAACAGGACGTCGTCGGCGACGACTACGTGGAAGGTGACCGGCAGCGCGTCGGGCTGCTCGACGCCGAGCAGTCGGCCGACCCATGTGTCGGCCATCAGCTGGCTCCTCGTGCGAGGGTCGCCGGCGGCGCGGAGGGAGTCGGCGTGGTCGCCGAGCGTGCGGATCACGGCCACTCCAGGGGCGACGTGCAGCTCGGCCGACAACCGCGACATCACGTCGGGCGCGGGACGCAGCGTCACCCAGGCCTCGGCATCGAGCTGGTAGGCCATCCGGCGCACCGCGTTGCCCAGCTCGCGATCACCCAGCTGGTCGAGACGACCTGCGTCGCCCGCGAGCCGCACGGCTACGCCGACGCCGTCTCCGGCTCCGGCTCGGGCTCGACCTGCTCGTCCCCGTGGCCGGGCCACCACGCCGCGTGACCGATCAGCGCGGTCAGCGACGGCGTGAAGAGCATCGCCATCACGAACGCCGCCACGAAGATGCCGAAGGAGATCGAGAAGCCCATCGAGGTGAGCAGCGAGTCACCGGCCAGCATCAAGGAGGCGAAGGTGCCGGAGAGGATCAGCCCGGCCGCGGCCACGGTCGGGCCGGCGTGCTTGACGGCCTCGGCTGCAGCGCTGTGGGGATCGTGGCCCGCCCGAGCCTCCTCCCGGAGGCGCGCGATCATCAGGATGTTGTAGTCGGTGCCGAGGGCGACCACGAACAGGTAGATGTAGATCGGCAGCAGGAAGATCAGCCCGTTGCGATCCAGCAGGCCTTGGAAGACCAGCACGGCAGCGCCGAGGGTGGCGCCGAAGCCGAGGACGACCGAGGCCATCAGGTACCACGGCGCGACCAGGCTGCGCAGCAGCAGCGCCAGGATCACGAAGATCAGCAGCGCGGCGACCGGGAAGACGATCGAGTAGTCACGCGTCATCGCCTTCTGGAAGTCGGCGAAGACCGACGTCGTACCGCCGACGAGGGCCTCGGTGCCCGGTGGTGCGTGGGAGTGGGCCGCCTCACGGACGGGGCCCTTGATCGCGGCCAGGGCGGCGTCGGACGTGGGGTCGCTGTCGAGGTAGACGCTGAACGACGCGGTCTGCTGGTCGGTGCTCAGCTGCGGCTGCCCGACGTTGCTGACGCCGGCAGCCTGTCCCAGCGCCTCGCCGTACGACGTGAGCGCGGCCTGGTCGAGCGGCTTGCCGTCGGTGGAGTGCAGGAGCACGATCGTCGGGTCGGTCGTGCCGGGCGGGAAGCCCTTCTCGAGCGTCCTCAGCGCCACCGCCGACTCGACGGTCTTGGGCGAGCCGGAGTTGCCGAGGTCGAAGCTGGGGTTGAAGCCGAATGCGAAGACGGCCAGGACCGCGAGCGCGCCGCCGGAGGCGAGGGCATAGCGACCGGGGTGGCGACCCAAGGAGTTGCCGATCGCGGTGAACCTGGCGGACCTGGGCTCCTTCTTCCACGACTTCGACGGCCAGAAGATGACCCGGTTGCCGATCAGCCGGACCACTGCCGGCACCAGGGTGAGCGCCGCGACGACGGTCACGCCCACAGCGATCGCCAGGGCCGGACCGATGGACTTGAAGAGGCCCAGCGAGCTCAGCACCAGGGCCATGAACGAGACGATCACCGCACCGCCCGCGGAGATGATGGCCTCGCCGGCACGGGAGACCGCCTGGGCGACCGCGGAGCGGTGGTCCTCGCCGGCCCGCAGGCGCTCGCGGTAGCGGAACAGGAAGAACAGGATGTAGTCGGTGCCGATGCCGAACAGCACCACGATCAGGATCACCTGGATCGAGCTGTCGGTCTTGAGGTCGAAGAGCTTGTTGGCCGCGCCGATCAGGCCGATCGCCACCTGGGAGACCAGGCCGATCGTCAGCAGCGGCAGGACCGCGAGGATCACGCTGCGGAAGATCAGCCCCATCAGGACCAGGATCAGCACGAACGTGGCGATGCCGACGATGGCCTCGGCCTTGGCCGACGCGTCCTGCGAGTCCAGGGCCTGCGCGGCCGCGCCGGTGACGCCTACCCGGAGGTCGGTGCCGTCGACGAGGGCGTGCACGTCGGTGCGCAGCGCCTTGGCGGCGTCGAGCGCGTCGGGGTCGTAGGGGTTCTTGTCGCGGGCGATGCCGACGACGGCGAGCTGCACCAGCTTGTTCTGCGACGGGGGCTGGGCCGCGATCCCCGCGAAGACCGGGTCGAGCTCCGGTTGCAGCCGGCCGACGATCTTCTGCACCTGCGCCGAGTCGGCGGCACTGAGCGGCTGGCCGTCGGCACGGTCGAAGACCACCAGGGCACCGACGTTCGACTGCTGCTGGAACGCCTTCGTCTGCAGGTTCGCCGCCCGGATCGACTCGTAGGAGCCGGGGAGGAACTGCGACTGGTCGCTGGTCGCGCTGAGCTTGGGTGCGGTGAGGACGATCAGGACGCCCACCACGACCCACCCGATGACGACGTACCAGGGATGCCGGGTCACGAGCCGGCCGAGAGCTGCGAACACCACGCCAGGATAGGGAGCACGTGCGCTGCCCCCGCCTCGGGTCATGCGTGTGTCGGTGGTCTGAGCAAGGATGGAAGGCATGTCCGACGCGCCCTCCGCCCTCGAGCGGTTCAGCGCGCCCACCCGCACCTGGTTCGAGGCGGCCTTCGCGGCGCCGACCCCGGCCCAGTCGGGCGCCTGGGAGGCGATCGCCGACGGGCGGCACGCGCTCGTGGTGGCGCCCACGGGGTCGGGCAAGACGTTGTCGGCGTTCCTGTGGGCGATCGACCGGCTGCTGACCGAGGGTCGTCCGGCCGAGAAGGGCACCCGGGTGCTCTACGTCTCGCCGCTCAAGGCGCTCGCCGTCGACGTCGAGCGCAACCTCCGGGCCCCGCTGACCGGCATCCGCCAGACCGGCGAGCGCCTCGGCACCGCCCTGCCCGACCTCACCGTCGGGATCCGCTCCGGCGACACCCCGGCGGCCGAGCGCCGTACCCTCGCCCGCACTCCGCCTGACATCCTGATCACCACGCCCGAGTCGCTGTTCCTGATGCTGACCAGCCAGGCCCGAGAGAGCCTGCGCCACGTGGAGACCGTGATCGTCGACGAGGTGCACGCCGTCGCCGGCACCAAGCGGGGCGCCCACCTGGGGCTCAGCCTCGAGCGGCTCGACGCGCTGCTCGGCCGGCCCGCCCAGCGGATCGGCCTGTCGGCCACGGTGCGTCCGCTGGAGGAGGTGGCCCGGTTCCTCTGCGGCAGCACGCCGGTCGAGATCGTGGCGCCGCCGTCGGCCAAGGAGTGGGACCTCAAGGTCGTCGTGCCGGTCGAGGACATGACCTCCCCCGCGCCCTACGACGACAGCGGTGAGGAGGAGGGCGACGGCCGCGAGGCGGCGTCGATCTGGCCGCACGTGGAGAACCACGTGGCCGACCTGATCGAGGCCCACCGCTCCACCATCGTCTTCGCCAACTCCCGACGCCTCGCCGAGCGGCTGACCGCACGCCTCAACGAGATCGCCGCCGAGCGGGCGGGGGGCGAGGTCGACGTCGAGGGTCCGCCGCCGGCGCAGGTGATGGCGCAGTCAGGTGCGTCCTACGGCGCCGCGCCGGTGATCGCCAAGGCCCACCACGGCTCGGTCTCCAAGGAGCAGCGCGCCCTCATCGAGGATGACCTCAAGCGGGGCCGGCTCCCCTGTGTCGTGGCCACCAGCAGCCTCGAGCTCGGCATCGACATGGGTGCCGTTGACCTGGTGATCCAGATCGAGTCGCCGCCGAGCGTCGCCAGCGCGCTGCAGCGGGTCGGCCGTGCGGGCCACCAGGTCGGCGAGGTGAGCCGCGGCGTGCTCTTCCCCAAGCACCGCGGCGACCTGGCCCAGACCGCGGTGGCCGTGCAGCGGATGCGCGAAGGGCTGATCGAGTCGCTCCACGTGCCGGCCAACCCGCTCGACGTCCTGGCCCAGCAGATCGTCTCCGCCGTCGCGATGGACGCGTGGTCGGTCGACGACCTCTACGCCCTGGCCCGCCGCGCCGCGTCCTTCGCCCAGCTGCCACGACCGGCGTTCGACGCCACCCTCGACCTGCTCAGCGGGCGCTATCCCAGCGACGAGTTCGCCGAGCTGCGGCCACGCATCGTCTGGGACCGCGTCACGGGTCAGCTCACCGGCCGGCCGGGCGCGCAGCGGCTGGCGGTGACCAGCGGCGGCACGATCCCCGACCGGGGGCTGTTCGGGGTGTTCCTGGTCGGGGGCGAGGGCTCTGCCAACCAAGGGGGCCGACGGGTCGGCGAGCTCGACGAGGAGATGGTCTACGAGTCGCGCGTGGGCGACGTCTTCGCGCTGGGCGCCACCAGCTGGCGGATCGAGGACATCACCCATGACCGGGTGCTGGTCACGCCCGCCCCGGGCATCCCGGGCCGGCTGCCCTTCTGGAAGGGCGACACCCTGGGTCGTCCGGCCGAGCTCGGCGAGGCCATCGGCGCATTCACCCGCGACCTCGGGGCCTCGCCCCGGCGGGCCGCGATCCACGCCGCCGAGGAGCGCGGGCTCGACGCCTACGCCGCGGCCAACCTGGTCGGCTACGTCCACGAGCAGGTCGAGGCCACCGGCGTCCTGCCGAGCGACCGCACCCTCGTGGTCGAGAAGTTCCGCGACGAGCTCGGCGACTGGCGGCTGGTCGTCCACTCCCCCTACGGCACCCCGGTCCACGCGCCCTGGGCCCTGGCGATCAATGCCCGGCTCCGCGAGCGCTACGGCGTCGACGGCCAGGCCATCGCCTCCGACGACGGCATCGTGATCCGGATCCCCGACACCGACGCCGAGCCGCCGACGGGCGAGGTGATCGCCTTCGAGCCCGACGAGATCGACGACCTGGTCACCCAGGAGGTCGGCGGGTCCGCGCTCTTCGCCTCGCGCTTCCGCGAGTGCGCGGCGCGGGCGCTGCTGCTGCCGCGGCGCGATCCCGGACGCCGTTCGCCCCTGTGGCAGCAGCGCCAGCGCAGCGCCGCTCTGCTCGAGGTAGCCGCGAAGTACCCCTCGTTCCCGATCGTGCTCGAGGCGGTCCGCGAGTGCCTGCAGGACGTCTACGACCTGCCCGCCCTGGTCGGCCTGATGCGCAGGCTCCAGCGTCGCGAGGTCGGCATCCACGACGTCGACACCCACCAGCCCTCCCCCTATGCCCGCAGCCTGCTCTTCGGCTACGTCGCCCAGTTCGTCTACGAGGGCGACTCCCCCATCGCCGAACGTCGGGCAGCGGCCCTCTCGCTCGACCAGGGGCTGCTGGCCGAGCTGCTCGGCCGGGCCGAGCTCCGCGAGCTGCTCGACCCCGAGGTGCTGGCCGAGGTGGAGGCCCAGCTCCAACGCACCGATCCCGAACGACGCGCCCGCGACGCCGAGGGCGTCGCCGACCTGCTGCGGTGGCTCGGCCCGGTCACCGTCGACGAGGTGACTGCACGCAGTGTCGAGGGTGGTGACGTCGCCGACTGGCTGCGCACGCTCGCCGATGCCCGGCGGGCCGTGGTCGTGCGGATGGGTGGTGACGAGCGCTGGTCGGCGGTCGAGGACGTCGGCCGCCTGCGCGACGGGCTCGGGGTGCCGGTGCCGCCCGGGGTGCCTGACGCCTTCACCGAGCCCGTCGACGATCCGCTGGCCGACCTGGTGAGTCGTTTCGCGCGCACCCACGGGCCCTTCACGGTGGCCGACGTCGCGGCGCGGCTGGGGCTCGGCGCGGCGGTCGCCCGCCACACGCTGCAGCGCCTCGGCGCGCAGGGACGGGTGCTCGAGGGTGAGTTCCGCCCCGCCGGCTCCGGCGCCGAGTGGTGCGACGCCGAGGTGCTGCGGCTGCTCCGGCGCCGGTCGCTGGCCCGGCTGCGCCAAGAGGTCGAGCCGGTCGAGCCTGCCGCCCTCGGACGGTTCCTGCTCGCCTGGCAGCACGTCGACCGTCCCGCCCGCGGGCGCCCGCGCGGCGTCGACGGGTTGCTGACGGTCGTCGACCAGCTCGCCGGCTACGCCGCGCCCGCGTCGGCCTGGGAGTCGCTGATCCTGCCCGCACGCGTCGCCGACTACGAGCCGGCCCTGCTCGACGAGCTGACCGCCTCGGGCGAGGTCACCTGGTTCGGCCATGCCACCCTTCCCGGAGCCGACGGCTGGGTGTCCCTCCACCTCGGCGACCAGGCTCCGCTCACCCTGCCGCTGCCCGAGGGCGACCCGGCCGAGCTCGGCGAGCTCCAGCAGGCGGTGCTCGACGCGCTGGCTCCGGGTGGCGCGTGGTTCTTCCGACAGCTCCAGGCCACCACCGGCGGCACCGACAAGGCTCTCGCCGACGCGCTCTGGGAGCTGGTGTGGGCCGGCCGGGTCACCAACGACACGCTCGCCCCGCTGCGTGCGCTCACCGGCTCCGGTCCGGCCACCCACCGCACCCGCCGTACGCCGGGCCGGGCGCGGCCGGTGCGCGCCGGCATCCGGCCGGCTCCGGCGACGGTCACCGGTCGCTGGGCGCTGCTCCCCGAGGTCGACACCGACCCCACCCGGCGTGCCCACGCGACGGCCGAGCGGATGCTCGAGCGCCACGGCGTGGTGACCCGCGGGGCCGTGATGTCGGAGCGCACCACCGGCGGGTTCGCCGCCGTCTACAAGGTGCTGTCGGCGTTCGAGGACTCCGGCCGCTGCCGGCGGGGTTACTTCGTCGAGGGCCTCGGCGCCGCCCAGTTCGGCACCGCCGGCGCGATCGACCGGCTGCGCACCTTCACCGACCTCCGCGACGGCTCGGCCAAGCCCGAGACGGTGACGCTCGCCGCGACCGACCCGGCCAACCCGTTCGGCGGGGCCCTGCCTTGGCCCGAGCGGGAGACCTCCGGCGGTCACCGCCCCGGCCGCAAGGCCGGCGCCCTCGTAGTGCTGGTCGACGGCGCGCTCACCCTCTACGTCGAGCGCGGCGGCCGCACCCTCCTGACCTGGACCGACGACGCCGGGCTGCTCGGCCCGGCCGCCCTCTCGCTGTCGGAGGCGGGCCGCCGCGGCGCGCTCGGCCGGATGACGGTGGAGAAGGCGGACGGCACGCAGATCCTCGGCGGCGGCTCGACCCCGCTGCGCGAGGCCCTCGACGCAGCCGGGTTCGTGTCGACCCCGCGGGGGCTGAGGTTGCGTGCCTGAGGGCGACACCGTCTGGCGAGCGGCCCGCGCCCTCGACGACGCGCTGTCGGGCCACACCCTGGTCGCCACCGACGTCCGGGTGCCGGCCTACGCGACCTGGGACCTGGCCGGCTCGACGGTCACCGAGACCGTCTCCCGCGGCAAGCACCTGCTCACCCGTATCGACGGCGACCAGGGGGCCTTCACCCTCCACACCCACCTGAAGATGGAGGGCGGCTGGCGGGTGCTCCGGCCGGGTCAGCGCTGGCCGCGGCCGGCCCACACCGCACGCGTCGTGCTCACCACCGACGGGGCGGTGGCGGTCGGCTTCCAGCTCGGCATCGTCGAGATCGTCGCCCGTGACCGCGAGGTCGACATCGTCGGCCACCTCGGCCCCGACCTCCTCGGCCCCGACTGGGACGCCGACGAGGCGCTCCGCCGCCTGCGCGAGCAGCCGGGCCGACCGGTCAAGGAAGCGCTGCTCGACCAGACCCGGCTGGCCGGCATCGGCAACATGTATGCCAACGAGCTCTGCTTCGTCACCGGCGTCGCGCCCGAGACCCAGGTCGGCCGGGTGCCCGACCTGCGCCGGATGGTGCTGCGGGCCCAGCAGATGCTCGACCTCAACCGCCGGCGTGCCCAGCAGTCGACCACCGGCGACCTGGCCCGCGGGCGGCAGTTCTGGGTCTACAACCGCGCGGGCGAGCCGTGCCGCCGCTGCGGCACCCGGATCGTGAGGTCGATGCTCGGGCCGGACGGCCAGGAGCGTACGACGTTCGCCTGCCCGCGCTGCCAGGGCTAGCGGCGACCGCCGGTCGGGGTCCAATACCTGTTCACCAGGTCGACCACCTTGAGTGCCACCACGACGCCGGTCAGGACGACGGCCCCGGCGACCACCAGGGCGAGCTCTTCGGGCCGCAGGCCGGTTCCGTCGGTCACCGCTTCGCCGATCCGGCGCGTCGACACCTCCATGCCTTCAGTGTGCGGCAGCCTCTCACGAGGCGCCATCACCCGACGGGGGTGACGCCGTCCGAGCGAGCCGCTGCGTAGCGTGCCGGAAGCAGTCGCGACACCCCTTGTCCCACACGACGGCCACGACCAGGAAGGGCGAGCTGCATGTGGGCCAACCTGATCCCACTGATCATCGGCAGTGCGATCCTGCCGATGCAGATCGTGGTGACGATCGTGCTGCGCCGGTCGAAGGCAGGACTCCTGGCTGCGGCGGCGTTCGTGGCCGGGATGACGGTGCTGCGGCTGGTGCAGGGGCTGGTCCTCGGGCTGCTCCTCGGGTCGGCGCAGTCGATGGAGACCGCTCTCCAGTCCGGAGCGGGGCCCGTGGTGAGCACCGTGCTCCTGATGGCCGGGATCCTGCTGCTGGCAGCGGGGCTGCGTCAGTACCTCACCGGCGAGGACCCCGATGCTCCCCCGCCGCGCTGGATGGGCGTCGCGGTGGCGATGAAGCCCAGCACGGCGTTCGGCTTCGGCATGCTCCTGGTCGCGGTGGGAGGCAAGTGGTGGTTGTTCACCCTGGGCGCCGTGGGCGCCATCGCGGACGCCGACCAGGGGCTCCTCCACAGCACCGTCGACTACCTGATCTTCGTGGCCCTGGCCGAGACCCCGGTGCTTCTGATCGTGCTCGGCTCGGCCCTGGCTCACCGGCGCTCGGCGCCCGTGCTGGACGCGATCGCGACCTGGATGGAGAAGCACAA
>JAHEXO010000391.1 GCA_023252065.1 Nocardioides sp.
GGAGTCGATGCAGATCGGCAGGTCGGTGAGCGACTGCACCATCTGGATCGCCGTGGCCAGCAGCTCGGGCTCGTCGGTGAGCGGCACGCCCATGTTGATGTCGAGCACGTCGGCGCCGCAGTCGACCTGCGCCTTGACGTCGCGCTCGATCGCGGAGAAGTCACCGGCGCGCAGCTGCTCCTGGAAGATCCGGCGGCCAGTCGGGTTGATCCGCTCGCCGATCAGGCAGAACCGGCGACCGTGCCCGATCACGACCTCCTTGGTCGCGCTGCGGAGGACAGTCTCCTGGGGCTCGGCGGTCATGCGTTCACCTTGGCGCGCCGCTGGCTGAGGAGGTCCTTGGCCCGCTTGACGGTGGCCGAGGCGTCGGCTGCGTAGCCGTCGGCGCCGACCGCGTCGGCGTACTCCTGGGTGACCGGGGCGCCACCGACCATGACGACGACGGAGTCGCGCAGCCCGGCCTTCTCGAGGGCGTTGATGTTGGCCTTGAACATCGGCATCGTCGTGGTCAGGAACGCCGAGAAGCCGACGATGTCGGGCTGGTACTCCTGGATCTTCTCCACGAACTTCTCCGGCGCCACCTGGACTCCGAGGTCGATCACCTCGAACCCGGCGCCCTCGAGCATGATGTTGACCAGGTTCTTGCCGATGTCGTGCACGTCGCCCTTGACGGTGCCCATCAAGAACTTGCCGACGGTCTCGACCCCGGTCTCGGCCAGCAGCGGGCGCAGTCGCTCCATCGCCCCGGCCATCGCGCGGCCGGCGATCAGCATCTCGGGGACGAAGAAGTCGCCGCGCTCGAACCGTGCTCCGACCTCCTCCAGCGAGGGGATGAGGGCCTCGAACAGGAGCGTCTGGGGCTCCATGCCGAGCGCCAGGCCGGACTCGGTGAGCTCGAGGACGGCCGGGGCGTTGCCCACCATGGTCTCGTCGTAGAGGCCTCGGAGGATGTCCTCGGGAGTCATCTGGGGTGAGGTCATGCGACGCCTTCCTTTGTCAGACGAGTGGGGGGTCCGTGCAGCACGGCGGCGATCTCCGCCGCCCGGGTCACCAGGTTGCGGCCGAGCTGGTCGATCCGGCCGTCGAGCCGGCTGGTGGGACCTGAGATGCCGAGGGCCGCGACCACGTCGCCGCGGGTCCCGCGCACCGGTACGGCGACTCCGGTGAGGCCGTCCTCGAGCTCGTCGACGGTGACCGCGAAGCCGCGCTTGCGGGTCGTCGCGCCGTCGCGCTCGAGGGCGGCCAGGGAGGTCAGGGTGCGGGGCGTGAGCCGCTCCAGCGGCTCCGCGATGAGCGTGAGCACGCCCCAGGCCAGGAAGACCTTGCCCAGGGAGGAGGTGTGCGCCGGGACGTCGACCTGGGTCCAGTCGCGGGTGCCGAGGAGGTAGTGGGAGTCGACCTGTGCGACCTGCACGACGTGGTCACCGCGCAGCACCGAGAGGTGGACGCTCTCCTGGGTGTCGTGACCGATCCGCTCCATCGCGGGGCGGGCGAGCCGGACCAGCTGTTCCCACGGGTCGTGCCGGGCGGCGTAGAGCCAGAAGAGGCTGCCGGCGACGTAGCCACCGTTGGGCTCGCGCTCGAGCAGGTCGCCCCGCTCGAGGGCGGCGAGCAGGCGCGACGTCGTGGACTTGGCCAGTCCGGTCGCCTCCTGCAGGTCGGCGAACGACAGGGGAGTGTCGGCCTGGACCACCATGGACGTCAGCTGGACGGCGCGGTCCAGCGCCTGGGTGCCGCTGCTGGCAGGCTCGGCCACAGGGAACTCACCTCGCTGGGTCGATCGTCGCGGGGGTCTTTCGGGAGGGTTCCATCATGTGGAACTGTAGTCCCACATCATGAGGTTAGACAGGAGGCGCGATGTTCCGCAACCGGATGCCCCGCTACGAGGTGCTCTCCGAGGACGCGATGGCGACCCTCGACCAGGGCTGGCGTCGACTGATGACCGAGATCGGTGTCGAGTTCATGGACGACCGGGCGCTCGACCTGTTCGGCAAGGCCGGCCAGCGCGTGGAGGACCGCACGGTCTTCCTCGACCCCGACTTCGTGCTCGAGCAGGTCGCCCTGGCGCCGCGGGAGTTCGACCTCCAGGCCCGCAACCCGGACCAGAACGTGCACATCGGCGGTGATGCGATGGCGTTCGGGGCGGTCTACGGGCCGCCGTTCGTCCGCGCCGGCGACGTACGCCGCGACGGCACGATGGAGGACTTCCGCAACTTCACCCGCCTCGCCCAGAGCTTCTCCGCGCTCGACAGTGCGGGCGGCGTCGTCAACGAGCCCAACGACACCCCGCTCGACAGCCGGCACCTCGACATGACATACGCGCTGCAGACCCTGACCGACAAGATCTACATGGGCAACGTCGTCAGCGGCACCAACGCCGCGGACACCATCGCGATGACCGAGATCCTCTTCGGGTCCCGCGAGACGATCGAGGAGACGCCGGCGATCATCTCGCTGATCAACTGCAACAGCCCGCTGCGCTGGGACGACCGGATGCTCGAGGCACAGTTCGAGTACTCCGCCGCCAACCAGCCCGTCGTCCTCACGCCGTTCATCTTGATGGGGGCGATGTCGCCGGTGACCATCCCGGCGGCCCTGGTGCAGCAGATCACCGAGGCGCTCTCGGGCATCGCGCTGTCCCAGCTGATCCGCCCCGGCGCACCGGTGGTGTTCGGCTCGTTCTTGTCCAACATCGACATGCAGTCGGGCTCGCCGACCTTCGGTACGCCGGAGTCGGGGATGGGGCTGCTGTGCACCGGGCAGATCGCCCGGCACTTCAACCTGCCGTTCCGGACAGGTGGCGGCCTGACCTCCTCCCAGGTCCCCGACGCCCAGGCCGGCTACGAGGCGCTGATGACCCTGCTGCCGACCTTCCTGGCCGGGGCCAACTGGGTCATGCACTCGGCGGGCTGGCTGGAAGGCGGTCTGGTCGCCGGCTTCGAGAAGTTCATCATCGACGTCGAGCTGGTCCAGATGCTGCAGCACGAGTTCACCCCGCTGGAGATCGACGAGGCGTCGATGGCGTTCGACGCCCACCAGGAGGTCGGCCACGGCGGGCACTTCCTCGGTGCGGCGCACACCATGGAGCGGTTCCGCACGTGCTTCTACCGCCCGATGCTCTCCTCGTCGGAGAACTACGAGCGCTGGATGCGCAACGGCGCCAAGGACACCGCGACCCGGGCCGGCGAGATCTACCAGCAGAAGCTGGACGACTACGAGCCGCCGCCGATCGACGACGCGGTGCGCGAGGAGCTGGAGGCCTACGTGACCCGTCGTCGCGCCGAGCTCGGGGACTGAGATGACCGTCACCACCGTCGAGGCCATGGGCGACTACGTCCTCACCCTCGCCTGCACCGACGAGCCCGGGATCGTGAACGCCGTCACGACCTTCCTGGTCGACAACGGCGGCAACATCCGCGAGAGCCAGCAGTTCGGTGACCGCGACAGCGGTCGCTTCTTCATGCGGATCGACTTCGAGACCGCCCAGGTCACCGACGCCGCGACCCTCCGTACGGCGTTCGCGGACACCGC
>JAHEXO010000392.1 GCA_023252065.1 Nocardioides sp.
CGGCTCCACGGCCCAGGCGCGCAGCCCGAGCGGGACCACCCCGGCCCACACGCCGGCCGCGACGTCCTCAGGCTCGTCGACGGGACCACCGGAGCGGACCTTCACCGACGCCTCGGCCAGCGGTACGGCGAGCACGACGGTGGCGGCCAGCTCCTTGCGGGTGAACGGGCGCAGGGTGGCCGACCGGCCCGGGACGACGTGGTCGACCATCAGCCACAGCGCGCGGTCGCGCTCGGCGTCGTCCTCCACCTGCCGGGCGCTGCCGAAGACGACGGCCGAGCGGTAGTTCAGCGAGTGGCTGAAGCCGGACCGGGCGAGCACCGCCCCGTCGACGAGGGTGAACGTCGCGCACACGGTCTGGCCGGGCGCCTCCCTCAGCCAGGGCGCGGCCACCGACCCGTGCAGGTAGAGGGTGCCGCCCTCGTCGGGGCCGTCGGGGTCGACGGCGTAGATCGTCGGCAGCACCACCGGAGCGCCGTCGCGCACCAGGCCGAGGTGGCAGACCAGCGCCTCGCGGAGCACGTCGAGCAGGTCGGGCCGGTCGGTCCTCGCCCGTTCGCGGTGGCGGGTGATCGTCGTACGGTCGGTGGGCGAGAGGGTCATGCGACTAGTCTGCGTGCGAAGTGGCCTGTCGGCACGGGCCACTTGTCGCAGACTCTGACAGGACACTTCGATGGCTCGTCCCCTTGCACTCGTGGTCGACCGCGCTGCCGCTCCCCCGTTGAGCAGCCAGGTCGCCGGCCAGATCCGCGAGGGCGTCCTCGCCGGGACGCTCCCCGTCGGTGCGCGCCTCCCGAGCACCCGGGCCCTGGCCCGCGACCTCGAGGTCTCGCGGGCGGTCACCGAGCAGGCCTTCGACCAGCTCGCCGCCGAGGGCTGGATCGAGGGGCGGCACGGGTCGGGCACGTTCGTCTCGGCCGGGGCGATGACCCGCCCGCGGCACCGGCCGCCCCGCGTCCCCGCTCCCGAGCCCGGTCTCGTGCGGCTCGACACGGGCACGCCGTGGATCGACCCGCGCCACCGCGCGGCGTGGAGGCGCGCCTGGCGCGACGTCTCCGCGGCGCCCGCTCCCCCGTCGTACGACGATCCCGCGGGGCTGCGCGACCTCCGGGTCGAGCTCGCCACCCACCTCGCTCGCACGCGCGGGCTGCACTGCGACGCCGACGAGATCCTGGTGACGACCGGCACGATCGGGGGCCTGAACCAGGTGCTGGCCGCGCTCCCTCCCGGCGACGTGGCCCACGAAGACCCCGGTTACCGGGCGGCGGCCGAGGCGATCCGGGCCTCGGGTCGGGCGATCCGCGACCTCCCGGCCACCGAGCCCGTCACCGACCTCACCGGCACGGTGGCCGCCTACGTGACACCCGCCCACCAGCACCCGCTCGGGCCAGTGATGCCGGGCTCGGCGCGGCTGTCGCTGATCGGGGCTGCGGCGCGGGCCGGGGCGGTGGTGATCGAGGACGACTACGACTCGGAGTTCCGCTACGACGTGGCGCCCGTCCCGGCCCTCGCGGCGCTCGACCGCGACCGCGTCGCCTACCTCGGCACCACCAGCAAGACCGTCGCGCCGAGCATGCGGCTCGGCTGGCTGGTCGCCCCGACCGCCCTGCACCGGGCGATCCTGGCGCGCAGGGCGGTCACCCACGACGTCGCCGCGTGGCCGGTGCAACGCGCCTTCCTCTCTCTGCTCCGCGACGGCTACGTCGACCAGGTCGTGCGGTCCGCCCGTCGGACGTATGCCGCCCGGGCGGCCCGGGTCACCGAGGCGCTGCGCCCGCATGCCGAGCCGATCCTGCCCGTGGCCGGGATGTACGCCACCGTCCCGCTCTCCGCGTCGCGCGCCCTGCGTGCTCATGTGTCCGCGCGTGCGGCGGGGTTCGACGTACCGCTGCTCGGCGACTACTGCCGTACGGCGCGCCTGACCGGACTGATCATCGGCTTCGGCGGCTGCACCGACGACGAGCTCACCCGCGCGCTGGCTGCCGTCGTGGCCGGCCTGTCCTGACCGGCTACTGCTCGGGGGCCTGCCGCTCGCGCTCGGCCCGGAAGACGGCGTAGGCCGCGGCGCGCTCGCGCTCGATCTTGCGGCCGAGGAAGTAGGCCGTGCCCCACAGCAGCGCGAAGATCGCGCCCAGCACGAACATCAGCGGGATCACGAAGCCGAGCGCGAGCGCGGCGCCCTGGATCACCCAGCCGGCGACGTACGCCGCCTCGGAGCGCAGCAGCCCGGCCACCACCAGGCACGCGACACACAGCCCGAGCCCGATCGCGCAGGCGGTCTGCCAGGCGACGTCGGAGAGGTTGATCATCACCGGGGTGGTCAGGCCGAGCACGACGGCCTCGAGCGACAGGATCGCTGCGCACATGCCGCGCTTGGGCGACCGCTGCTCCTCGACCAGGGGCTGGGCGGTGTCGCTAACGACCCACTCCCCCGCCGGCGGAGCATCGACCGCGCCTCGCCGACGGTGACCACCGAGCCGGTCACGAGCACGGCGCCCGAGCCGATCGATGTGTCCACCGCCTCGCCCGCCTCGGCCAGTGCGGCCGCCTGGTCGATCGCGTCGTCCAGCCGGGGCGCGATGCTGACCCGGTCGGCACCGAAGATCTCGCGAGCGATCTCGGCCAGGTCGCGAGCCGGCATGGCGCGCGCCGTGGAGTTCTGGGTGCAGACGACGTGGGCCAGGTGGGGCTCGAGCACGGAGAGCAGGCCGTCGGCGTCCTTGTCGCTCATCACGCCGACCACGCCGATCACGGGCGAGAACGTGAAGGAGTCCTCGAGCGCCTCGACCATCGCCTCGGCGCCGTGGGGGTTGTGCGCGGCATCGAGGATGATCATCGGGCTGCGGCGGATGATTTCGAGGCGGCCGGGCGAGGTGGCGCGACCGAACGCCTCGTTCACGACCTCGGCGTCCAAGGGGCCCTCACCGACGAAGGCCTCGACAGCCGCCAGCGCCGTCGCCGCGTTCTGCGCCTGGTGCGCGCCGTAGATCGGCAGGAACACCTCGTCGTAGCGCGCACGAAGGCCTTGCAGCGAGACCAGCTGGCCGCCGACGGCGGGCACCCGCGCGGCGACGCCGAAGTCGAGTCCCTCGCGCGCCGGTGTGACCCCGACCTCGGCGCAGCGGCGGAGCAGCACCTCGGCGACCCCGGACAGCTGCTCGGCGAGCACCGCGGCCGAACCCGGCTTGATGATCCCGGCCTTCTCGACCGCGATCATCTCGGGGGTGTCGCCGAGGTAGGAGGCGTGGTCGACCCCGACCGGGGTCACCACCGCGACCGCCGCGTCGGCGACGTTGGTGGCGTCCCAGACGCCGCCCATACCGACCTCGACCACCGCGACGTCGACCGGTGCGTCGGCGAACGCGGCGTAGGCCATCGCGACGATCGTCTCGAAGAAGCTCAGTGGGTGGGGCTGCGAGGCGTCGACGAGGTGGGTGTACGGCGCCACGTCGTTGAAGGCGCGGACGAACTCCTCGTCGGTCAGCGGCTCGCCGTCGACGCAGATCCGCTCGTTCA
>JAHEXO010000393.1 GCA_023252065.1 Nocardioides sp.
GCTGCGTGAGCGTCTCGTCGCCGGTGGCCCCACCTCGCGCCTCGTCGGCGCGCACGGCCACGAGCCCCGCGACGATGAGCACCCCGCCGAGGAGCTGGACCGTCGTCGGCAGCTCGGCGAGCACGAGCCACGCGAAGAGCACGGCGAAGAGCACCTCGGTCAGGGCCACGAACGAGGCGACCTTGGCGCCGAGCATCCGCACGGCCGCGATCCCCGTGACGTAGGCGAAGGCGGCGGCCACGAGGGCGATGACGAGCACTGGCACCCACCAGTCCACGACGACGCCGCCGAGCGGCACGCGAGCTGCGCCGCGGCTCATGTCGAGCACCCCGACGAGGCCGGCGAGCCCGAGCGAGACCGCACCGACGGCCAGCCCTCCCCCGGCGAGGGCGAGCGGCGGCACGTCGGCGTCGACGTGGTCGGCGAGCAGGAAGTAGAGCACGAGGCAGACGGCGGCGGCGAGGCCCCAGACGACGCCGACGAGGCTGACGTGCGCGCCGCCGAGGACGTCGAGGACGAGGAGCAGACCGGCGAGCGCGAGAGCCACCCCCGCGAGGGTGAGGCGGCGAGGGGCCTGCCGGTGGCGCAGCCAGAGCCAGCCGACGATGAGGACCGGCGCGAGGTACTCGAGCAGCAGGGCCACCCCCACGGAGAGGTGGGTGACGGCGTTGAAGTAGGCGAGCTGGCAGCCGGCGACCCCGGTGAGGCCGTAGCCGACGACCACCCAGGCGTTGCGACGCAGGGCTGCCCAGCGACCGCGCAGCGACCACAGTGCGGGACCGAGCAGGACAGCGGCGGCCAGGGTGATGCGCATCGTCACAACCGCTCCGGGCGACCAGCCGCCGCCGAGCAGGGACTTGCCGAACGCCCCTGACGTGGCGAACGCAGCCGCGGACACGAGAGCCACGCCGAGCCCCACGAGGGGGTGGCGCGCCGGGCGGGACGACGCCCCGGTGCGCGCGCTCGACGCGATGACCGTCGGTGTCCCGACCTCGACCCGTTCCGCCATGACCGTCCTCGCCGCTCCGCCGACGGCAGGAACCGTAGGCCGATGTCATCATCAAAACTGATTAGACTCATGACAGTAGCGACCACCACCGTCAGGAGTCAACATGCTTTTCACCCATGACACCGACGTTGCCCTGGCCGCCGCTGCCGCCCTGGTCAACACGATGCCCGGCTCGGTCCCCGGCGATGACGCACCCGACCGCCTGACGACACCGGACGAGCTCGATGCGCTCTTCCACGAGCAGGGGTGGACGGGTCGCTTCGACCGGGACGCCGCCGAGCTCGACGCCGTCCGCGCCCTGCGACCCCGACTCCGGGGTTTCTGGGAGCACGACGAGACCGGTGTCGTCGCCCTCGTCAACGAGCTGCTGGCCGAGGCCCGCGCCGTCCCGCAGCTCGTCGACCACGACGGTGTGGGCTGGCACGTCCACGCCACCCCGGCCGACGCGCCGCTCCCCCGCCGGATGGCCGTCGAGGCCGCGATCGCCGTCATCGACGTCGTGCGCGCCGGCGAGCTGGCCCGGCTTCGCGTCTGCGAGGCCGCCGACTGCGACGACGTCGTCGTCGACCTGTCCCGCAACCGTTCACGCCGGTTCTGCGAGGGCGGCTGCGCCGCTCGTGCCCACACTGCGGCCTACCGCGCCCGCCGGGCGGCGAACGCCTGAGACCCACCACGCACAGAGGGCGTATGCCGCGGGCCGGGCGCCCACGGCCTACGCCCTCGTCGGCTGGCGCGGGCCCTCAGGCCTTGCCGTCGAAGAGGCTCGTGAGCGAGCCGTCCTCGAAGACCCCCCTGATCGCCATCGAGACGAGCGGCGCGATGACGAGGACCCCGAGCTGTTCGAACCGCATAGGCCCTCGCGGCATCCTCGCTCGTGCGACGATCCGGTGTATGGCTGCCGACTCCCTCGTGGAACACCCCTTGCGGGTGGCTGTCGTGCACAGCTTCTACTCCTCCCGGCAGCCCAGCGGCGAGAACCATGTCGTCGAGCAGCAGGTTGCCGCGCTCGGACGGCTCGGGGTCGAGACCCTTCTCGTGGACCAGCGCACCGACGACAGGGAGCGCAGTCACTTCTATCCGCTACAAGCTGCCCTCACCGTCGCCACGGGTGTCGGCCCCAACCCGCTCCCGCTCCTGCGCGAGTTCCAGCCGGATGTCGTGCACGTGCACAACCTCTTTCCGAACTTCGGCCGCACCTGGGTGCGACAGTGGGACGGGCCACTGGTCGCCCACGCCCACAACTACCGGGCGATGTGCCCCCCAGGCAGCCTCTACCGGGACGGGCATGTCTGCACAGAATGCCTTGATCGCCGCAGTGCCCTGCCGAGTCTGAAGCACGGCTGCTACCGCGGCAGCCGCTTACAGACCCTGCCCCTGGCCCTCTCCACCCGGTTCGCACGCGATCCGGTGCTCGCGCGAGCCGAGCGAGTCATTGCCTTGACCGACGACATGCGGGAGCTCTACGCGCGAGCGGGTGTCCCTGCTTCGCGGATCGATGTCGTGGCCAACTTCATCCCGTCGGCCGACGTGCCGCAGGTTGGCCCGGGCGGCGACTACTGGGTGTACGCAGGACGACTCGCGCCTGAGAAGGGTGTGTTGGAACTCGTCGAGGATTGGCAGGCCGGACGGCGCCTCGTCGTCGCCGGGAGCGGACCGCTGGAGCAAGCGGTGATCAGCGCGGCCGGCCGCGACGTCGAAGTGGTGGGTCCACTGACTCGACCGCGCCTACGCGCCCTTCTGGCAGGGGCGGTCGGGCTGCTGTTCCCTTCGCGGTGGTTGGAGGGCCTCGGCCTGGTAGCCCTCGAAGCTCTAGCCGTCGGAACTCCGGTCATGGCTTGGTGGCCGGCGCCCGCGGCGGTCCTGGTGAACGAGCTCGGCGTGGGCCTCGTCGGCCATGAGGATCTTGCCACCTCCTTGGACGAGGCCCAGGCGCAGTTTCCGCTCCTGCGCCGCCATTGCCGGGAGGTCTTCGACTCCCACTTCACTGAGCAGGTCTGGGCAGACGCAATCTTCGCAGTGTACGCCCGGGCCATCGCGTGCTCACGCTCACATGAGCCGTAGCGAGCCCACGCACCAGATTGACCGGAGGGCAGGCCGGCGGTCCAACCCAGCCGGGCCGTACTCGCTTGCGTGCGCTGGGGTCCTCAGGCCTTGCCGTCGAAGAGGCTCGTGACCGAGCCGTCCTCGAAGACCTCCCTGATCGCCATCGAGACGAGCGGCGCGATGAACAGGACCTCGAGCTTGTCGAAGCGGCGGTCGTCGGGGATCGGCAGGGTGTTCGTGACGATGACCTCCTCGACCTTGCACGCCTTGAGGCGGTCGACCGCCGGGCCCGAGAGGATCGCATGCGTGGCAGCGATGATGACGCCCGCGGCGCCCTGGTCCATCAGGGCGTCGGCGGCCTTGGTGATGGTGCCCGCGGTGTCGATCATGTCGTCGACGAGCACGCAGGTGCGGCCCTTGATCTCACCGACGACACGGTTGGCGACGACCTCGT
>JAHEXO010000394.1 GCA_023252065.1 Nocardioides sp.
CTCGCGCAGCCCCCAGCCCTTGACCTGGAAGACCGAGCCGGTGCGTCCGACCTGGCCGCGCTCGGCGGCTAACACGCCGAGCTGGCAGGTCGCCGACGACAACACCAGGATCGTGGTGTTGCACGCCGCGAAGACGACGTTGAGGTGCTGGGTGTTCTCCGCCCAGAGCACCGGGCTGACCGACCGGATCGTGAAGTACGACGCGAACAGGGCGGCGAAGAACATCAGCTCACTGGAGAGCCAGATGATCGTGCCGACACTCACCATGCTCGGGCGGTCGGAATGGCCGTGGAGCCGTGAGGCCGGAATCGTCGTCGAAGCTGTCGCCACGGGCGCCATTATGTCCCGAGCCGTCGGCTTCGGGCACCCCGACCCCCTGGTGGTCACCGCATTGTTGGTGCGCTCGGTCCGCGGCCTATCCTCGCTGATGTGGTCCCACCCCTGCTGCACGCCTTCGAAGCCGGTGAAGAGGCGCTGCCACGGTGGACCCTGGGCCGGGTCTTCACCGAGTGGGACCTGCTCTCGTGGGCCACCGTCGTGATCCTCCTGACCGCGGGCCTCTACCTGTGGGGCGTGATCCGGCTGCACCGGCGTGGCGACCGGTGGCCCGTCGGCCGGACCCTCTCGTTCGTGGTCGTCGGCATGGGCTCGGCGGCGCTGGCTGTGCTCTCCGGCTTCGGGGTGTACGACGACACGCTGCTGAGCGTGCACATGGCCCAGCACATGATCCTGACGATGGTCGTGCCGCTGGCGATGGCGCTGGGCGCTCCGATCACCCTGGCACTGCGCACCCTGCACCGGCGGCCCCGCAGGTGGCTGCTGGCCGTGCTGCACTCCCGCGCGGCGAAGGTGCTGACCTTCCCGCCGCTGACCTTCACCCTCTTCATCATCACGCCGTGGTCGCTCTACTTCACCGGCTGGTACCCCGCCACGCTGCACAGCAACTACCTGCATGACGTGACGCACTTCCACATGGTGCTGATCGGCTGCCTCTTCTTCTGGCCGCTGGTCGGCATCGACCCGGTGCCCAACCGGGTGGACTACCCGTTCCGGGTGCTGCTGCTCGCTCTCACCTTGCCGTTCCACGCGTTCCTGGGCATCACGATCATGCAGCAGAAGGAGCTCATCGGCGGGTCGTGGTACCCCGAGCTCCACCACGGCCCGATGGGCGCCTGGCTGCCGCAGGCCCACGTCGACCAGCAGCTGGCCGGCGGGATCCTCTGGAGCGCCGGCGACGCCGTCGGGCTCCTGTTCTTCGGCGTCCTCTTCGTCCAGTGGGTGCGCTCGTCGATGAGGGAGGCCGAGCGCGAGGACCGACGGCTCGACCTGCTCGAGGCACGCGAGGCCCGCGCAGCCCGCGAGGCCGCCGCCGCCGACGGGCGGTAGCCTTCTGCCCGTGAGCGACTCCACCCAGGTCGGCGAGGAGCAGCCCCGGCTGCGCGTGCTCGTCTACAGCGACGACGTCGAGGTCCGGCAGCAGGTCATCCTGGCGCTCGGACGCCGGCCGCACCCCGACCTGCCGGAGCTGGAGTACGTCGAGGTGGCCACCGCACCGGTCGTCCTGCAGAACATGGACGCCGGCGGCGTCGACCTCGCGATCCTCGACGGCGAGGCCGCCCCCGCGGGCGGCATGGGCATCGCCAAGCAGCTCAAGGACGAGATCTACCGCTGCCCGCCGATCCTCGTGCTCACCGGGAGGCCCCAGGACGCCTGGCTGGCCACCTGGTCGCGGGCCGAGGCGGCCGTGCCGCACCCGATCGACCCGATCCGCCTGGCCGAGGCCGTCACCGCGCTGCTGCGCTCGCGCGTCCCGGCCACCTCTTGACCGTGGAGAAGGCGGCCTCCAGCTGGGCGGAGGTCCTGGGCACGCTCGTCCAGGGTCGTGACCTGTCCTCGAGCCAGACCGCCTGGGCGATGGGCGAGATCCTCGAGGGCGCCGCGAGCCCGGCCCAGATCGCCGGCCTCGCGGTGGCGCTGCGGGCCAAGGGCGAGACGATCGACGAGGTCACCGGACTCCTCGACGCCATGTACGCCGTCGCGACGCCGCTGATGATCCCCGGCCGGGCCCTCGACGTCGTCGGCACCGGCGGTGACCGCTCGATGAGCGTCAACATCTCCACGATGGCCGCGATCGTGGCCGCGGGTGGAGGTGCGCGCGTCGTCAAGCACGGCAACCGCTCCGCCTCGAGCGCCGCCGGCTCGGCCGACGTGCTCGAGGCGCTGGGCATCCGGCTCGACCTCCCGCCCGACCGGGTGGCGCGGCTGGCCGAGCAGGTCGGCATCACGTTCTGCTTCGCGGCCGCGTTCCATCCCGCGCTGCGGCACGCCGCCGTCCCGCGCCGGGAACTGGGCATCGCCACCACGTTCAACTTCCTCGGCCCGCTCGCCAACCCGGTGCGCCCGGCCGCCCAGGCGATCGGCTGCGCCGACCCGCGGATGGCGCCGATCATGGCGGGCGTCCTCGCCCGCCGCGGCGTCGACGCCTGGGTCTTCCGCGGCGACGACGGCCTCGACGAGCTCACCACGACGACCACGTCACAGGTCTGGCTGGTCCACGACGGCATCGTCACCCCGGCCACGATCGACCCGGCGGCGCTCGGACTCGCCGCGGCCCGTCCCGAAGACCTGCGTGGCGGCGACGTCCAGCACAACGCCGATGTCGTACGGCGGGTGCTGGCGGGCGAGGGTGGCCCGGTGCGCGACGCCGTGCTGCTCAACGCCGCGGCCGCGCTGGCGGTCTACGCCGAGCCGGCAGCACCGGCCGAGGAGGCACTGCCCGCGGCCCTGGCCCGTGCGACCGAGGCCGTCGACTCCGGTCAGGCCCAGGCCGTGCTCGACCGGTGGGTCGCCGCCTCAGCCGGCTGAGCCGAACCCCGGGGCCACCGGCGGCGACGACGCCGACCAGCCCGCCGGCGCCCGCAGCATCACCAGGTCGGGAGACGAGTGCTCGACGACCCAGTGCTCACGGTCGGCCAGCACCTCGGACAGCGCCGACGGGCGCAGCACCGCGACGCGGGCGCCGCTCTCGCGCAGGTCGTTCTCCCAGCCGGGCGCCAGGGCCAGCAGCCGCTGGTTGCGGTCGAGCTCTGCGGTGGTGAACGTGTCGCCGTAGCCGTGCATCATCAGGTCGAGCTGGGGATGTCGCCACATCAGGTAGCCGCCGAAGGCCCAGTCGTCGAGCACCTTGGTGCCGGCCGGCAGCGCATCGAGCGCGGGATCGGCCCAGCTCGGCTGCGCCGGCGGGTCGGCCGACGTGAACGGCACCGCGACGGCGAGCACGCCGACGGCCAGGGCCACGGCGACGGCGACCGTCCTGCGCTCCCGCCGGTCGACCGGCGTACGCCGCCCGGCCAGGCCCTGCAGCGCGCCGGCGGCGAGAGGCGTGAGCATCGCGGCCGCGACGGGGACCGTACGCCGCGACCAGACCGCCAGCGCGACGGCGAGGACGAGCAGCACCCCCTCGGTCCAGGTCAGGCTTCGTCTGCGCCACCAGCCGACGAGCG
>JAHEXO010000395.1 GCA_023252065.1 Nocardioides sp.
GGTCGACCATCGTCCAGGCCGACGGCCCACCCCTGGACCACCTGTGGGTGGTGCGTACCGGAGCGGTCGAGGTCGTCGACAGTGGCCGGGTCGTCGACCACTTGGGGCCCGGTGACACCTTCGGCCACATCTCGGTCCTGACCGGGCTGGCGCCGGCGCTCTCGGTGCGCGCCCTCGAGGACAGCCTGTGCCTGCGGCTGCCGGACCCGCGGACGGTCCTGCACGACGCGAGCCGGCTCCGGTTCTCCCACTTCGGGACGATGATCAGCCGCGAGCGCCTCACCAGCAGCGGCACCCTCGACCACACCCCGGGCTCGGCCCGCTCCCTGATGCGGCCGCTGGTCACCGCCGAGCACGACGAGACGGTTGCCGAGGTCGCGCGGCGGGTGACGCAGGCCAACCACTCCGCGGCGCTGGTGCGGCGCGGTGAGGAGTGGGGCGTGGTCACCGACCACGACTTCCGGCGGCGGGTGGCCACCGGCGAGGTGTCGCCGTCCGCGCCCGTCGGCGAGCTCGCGTCGTACCCCGTGATCGGGATCGGGGAGGACTTCTCCCAGGCCACGGCGTTCTCCCGGATGATCGACCGCGGCGTCCACCACCTCGTCGTGCTGGACGCCCGCGGCGTGCCGGAGGGGATCGTGCGGGCCGTCGACTTCGCCTCCGCGGAGATCCGCAACCCCCTGCAGGTGCGCTCGCTGATCGACGACGCCCAGACCGTCGAGGCCCTGCGGGCCGCGTCGCAGCTGCTCCTGCCGAGCCTGGTCGAGCTCGGGCACAGCGGGGTGCCGGCGATCCAGATCGGCAGCCTGCACGCGTCGATCGTCGACGCCCTGCTCCGCTCGCTGGTCGGGCTGCACGGCCTCGACAAGCTCGGCTCACCGCCCTCGTGGGTCGTGCTCGGCTCGATGGCGCGGCGCGAGCCCCTGCCGAACTCCGACGTGGACACCGCCATGGTCTGGGCCGGCCCCGGCGGGGACGACGTCCGGCGGGGCTACCTCGACCGGGCCGAGGCCCTGCTCCTCGACATGGAGTCGTGCGGCCTGGCCCGCTGTCCGAACGGCGCCAACGCGGTCAACCCGCTGTTCGCCCGCTCGACCGAGGAGTGGGGCGCGGCCACGGCCCGCTGGCTGGCTGACCCGATGGCGCCCCAGGTGCTGCTGCTGTCCTCGATCGTCATCGACAGCCGGCCCCTCACCGAGGTCCCGGTGGGCCGCACGGTGACCGACGTGATGCGCCGGCAGGAGCGCAGCCGCGACTTCCTCAGCGCGTTCGTGAAGGAGTCGACAGCGGTCAAGCCGCCCACCGGCTTCGTCCGCGACTTCGTGGTCGACCACCGGGGGAACCACCGCGGGCAGCTCGACCTCAAGCGCGGCGGGCTGCTGCCGGTGGCGGCGATCGGCCGGTGGGTCGCGGTCGTCACCGGCGACACCCGCGGCGGGACGCTCGACCGGCTGCGGCGGGGTGAGCAGGCCGGCCTGCTCACCCACGACGAGGCGGACACGCTCGTGGCGGCGTTCGACCAGGTCTACGAGCTGCTCCTGACCCGTGACCTCGCCGCGATCTCCACGGGCACGGCCTCCACGACGTACGTCGACCCGCGCGAGCTGGACACCCTGACCCGGCGGCACCTGCGCGAGACCTTCCGCGCCGTCGCCACGATCCAGGAGGCGGTGGCCGCCGACTGGTCGCAGCGCACCCGGCGATGAGGGTGCGCCGCCGTGCGCTGCGCGGGCCCGAGCTGGACGTGCCGTGGCGCGACGTCGAGTACGTCGTGGTGGACGTCGAGACCACCGGCCTCGACCTGCGTCGTGACGTGGTGATCTCGTTCGGCAGCGTGCTCGTGAGGGCGGGACGTCTGTGCTGGGGCACGCGGACCTACCTGCCGATCCGGCCGGAGCGTGCGATCAGCGAGAGCGCGATGCGCGTGCACGGCCTGCGGCAGCAGGACCTCGACTCCGCGCCGGCGATCGGGGAGGTCGCGGCCGAGCTGCACGACCGGCTGGCGGGCCGAGTGCTCGTCGCGCACGCGGCCTGGGTCGAGCACGCCTTCCTGGGGCGCGTCGTACCAGGGATGCGGCGCGGTCACCCACCCACCGTCGACACCGCCGCGCTGCTCCGTGCCACCGGGCTGGCTGCCGGCGGGACCGGGCACGAGCCCGACGTCGAGGACGTCGCCACGTCGTTGGGGCTGTGCGTCCACACGCCGCACCACGCCCTGGGCGACGCGGTGACGACCGGGGAGGTGTTCCTGGCGACCGTCTCCCGGCTCGAGCGGGAGGATGCCGCGCTCACCGCCCGGACGCTGGTCGACGTATCCCGGCGCCACTCCCTGACCTGACCTCGGCACCGGCAACGCAGAGAGGGGCCGGGCCCCGTGGCCCGGCCCCTCGTCGTACGGCGTGCGTCAGGCGAGCGCCTTCGCCTTGAGGGTGTCGAACTCCTCCTGCGTGATGGCGCCGGAGTCGAGCAGGGCCTTGGCGTTGGCCACCTGGTCGGTCGGCGACGAGCCGGCGACCTGCTTGATGTACTGCTCCTGCGCAGCCTGCTGCTGCTGCATCGCAGCCAGCTGCCGCTCACCCATGCTCCGGCCTCGGGTCACCAGGTAGATGAAGGCACCGAGCCACGGCAGGAAGATCAGCAGCAGCGACCAGCCGACCTTGGCCCAGCCGCTCAGGGTGTGGTCGCTGAACATGTCGAAGACGCAGCGGAACCAGATGAAGATGGCCGTGACCCAGACGAAGATCCAGAACGTCCACAGGACGATGTCCCAGAAGTTCCCAGAGAAATCCATGCGATTTGCCTTTCCAAGGAGTGTCGACCGAAGAATTTCACTCCTGGAGGGCGGTGTCCTCACCTGTGCCGGGTGATTTGGCGCGGTGCGGGAGACCGACGTGGTGTCAGTGGGCCATGTCGACGAAGCGGGAGTAGTGGCCCTGGAAGGCCACGACGATGTCGCGGGTCGGGCCGTTGCGGTGCTTGGCCACGATCAGGTCGGCCTCGCCGGGGCGGGTCGACTCCTTCTCGTAGACGTCGTCGCGATGGAGCAGGATCACCATGTCGGCGTCCTGCTCGAGGGAGCCCGACTCACGCAGGTCGCTCATCATCGGCCGCTTGTCGCCGCGCTGCTCGGGGCCACGGTTGAGCTGGGAGAGCGCGATGATCGGCACCTCGAGCTCCTTGGCCAGCAGCTTGATCTGGCGGGAGAACTCGCTGACCTCGACCTGACGACTCTCGACCTTGCGGCCCGAGGTCATCAGCTGCATGTAGTCGATCACGATCAGCCGCAGGTCGTGGCGCTGCTTGAGGCGCCGGGCCTTGGCCCGGATCTCCATCATCGTCATGTTGGGCGAGTCGTCGATGAACAGCGGCGCGCTGGAGATCTCGCCCATCTTGCGGGCCAGCTTGGTCCAGTCCTCGTCGCGCATCGAGCCGTTGCGCAGGGCGTTGAGCGGCACCCGCGACTCGGCCGAGAGCAGCCGCATCGTGATCTCG
>JAHEXO010000396.1 GCA_023252065.1 Nocardioides sp.
CCGCGCTTCTCGTCCTTGAGCCACTGGTAGAGCGGGTGCGCGCCGTCGCCGTTGACCTCGACCTTGGCGAACATGGGGAAGGAGACGCCGTAGTTCTTCTGGCAGAAGCCGGCGATCTCATCCTCGGTGCCGGGCTCCTGGTGACCGAACTGGTCGCACGGGAAGCCGAGCACCACGAAGCCGCGGTCGCCGTAGGTGTCGTAGAGCTTCTGCAGCCCCTCGTACTGGGGCGTGAAGCCGCAGGCGCTCGCGGTGTTGACCACGAGCACCACGTCGCCGAGATAGGACCCGAGATCCTGGTCCTTCCCCTCGATGGTGGTGGCATGGAAGTCGGCCAGGGTCCGGCTCAAGATTCTGCTCCTCTGATGGCGGCGGCGACGGCCTTGGGGACGTCGGTGTTGAAGACGCTCGGGATGATGAAGTTCGGGTTCAGCTCTTCGTCGCCGACGACGTGGGCGATCGCGTAGGCGGCGCGCAGCAGCATGTCGGTGGTGATGTGGCGGGCCCGGGCGTCGAGGAGCCCGCGGAAGACCCCGGGGAACGCGAGCACGTTGTTGATCTGGTTGGGGAAGTCGGACCGTCCGCTGGCCACGACCGCGGCGAAGCGCTCCGCGTCGGCCGGGTCGACCTCGGGGTCGGGGTTGGCCAGCGCGAAGACGACCGCGCGCTCGGCCATGTCGGCGATCCACTCGGCCGGCAGGACTCCGGGCGCGCTGACCCCGATGAAGACGTCGGCGCCCTGGAGGGCGTCATGGAGACCGCCGTGCAGCCGTCGGGGGTTGGTACGCCGCGCGAGGTCGGCGTGCGCGGGGCTGAGGTCGGGGTCGTCGGCGGAGAGGATCCCGAACTTGTCGCACACGATCACCTCGCCGGCCCCGCCTGCGAGCAGCAGCGCCACGATCGCCGAGCCGGCCGCGCCTCCGCCCGAGACCACGATACGCACGTCGGGCAGCTTCTTCTCCACGCAGCGCAGCGCGTTGGTCAGGGCGGCGAGCACCACGATCGCCGTGCCGTGCTGGTCGTCGTGGAAGACCGGGATGTCGAGGCTCTCGCGGAGCCGCTGCTCCACCTCGAAGCAGCGAGGCGCCGCGATGTCCTCGAGGTTGATGCCGCCGAAGCCGGGCGCGATCATCTCGACCGCGCGCACGATCTCGTCGGTGTCCTGCGAGGCAAGGCAGATCGGCCACGCGTCGATGCCGGCGAACCGCTTGAAGAGCGCCGCCTTGCCCTCCATCACCGGCAGGGCGGCGCCCGGGCCGATGTTGCCGAGACCGAGCACGGCAGAGCCGTCGGTGACGACCGCGACGGAGTTGCCCTTGATGGTCAGCCGCAGCACGTCCTCGGGGTTGTTGGCCAGGGCGAGGCTGACCCGGCCCACCCCCGGCGTGTAGGCCATCGACAGGTCGTCGCGGGTGCGCAGCGGCACCTTCGAGTGCACCTCGATCTTGCCGCCGATGTGGAGCAGGAAGGTGCGGTCGCTGACCCGGTGCACCTCGACGCCATCGACCTCCCGCACCGCGTCGACCATGGTCTCGGCATGCTCGGCGTCGGAGGCGGAGCAGGTGACGTCGACGACGAGCCGGTCGTGGCTGGAGTCGGCGACGTCGATCGCGGTGACGATGCCGCCGGCCTGGGAGATGGTGGTCGCGACTGTGCCGACGACTCCGTGGTCGGGTGCGGTGTAGAGCCGCATCGTGATGGAGTACGACGACGGGGTGGCCGACATGCTGCTCACCCTAGCCGGGGGGCGGCGAGGCCTTGTGATCGTCGTTGAGGTCCCGTCGCCGCCTGGCCAGCACGGCCGCCAGCAGCACCAGTGCGGCGACCTGGGCGGCGACGATCACGCCGACCAGCCAGCTCCGGTGCGCGCCGTACAGCCAGCCGGCGAGGAGACCGCCGGCCAGCGCCGCGACGGCCTGGTAGGCCGCGAACGCGCCGTACGCCGTCCCGAGCCGGGCGCCCGGGACGAGGTCGGCGACGAGGGCCTTGATCGTGGAGTCCTGCACGCCGGTCGCGGCGCCCCACAGCAGGACGCCGACCACGACGACGCCGACCCGGTCGTCGAAGACCAGCACCGGCACGCACGCGACCACCAGCGGCAGCCCCAGCAGGGTGCCGGGGCCGACGTGGTCGTAGGCGAAGCCGGTGCCGAGGGAGGCGAGCGCCTCGGCCCCCATCGCGGCCGCGTAGACGATCGGGACGACCGCGGCGGTGACCAGGTGGTCGGTGACCAGGTGGAACGAGATGATTCCGAAGGTCATCAGCCCGACCGTGGTCAGCGAGCAGGCCAGGGCGTAGTGGTGGAAGGCTCGCGGCAGCTTCTCGAGCGGGAAGCCGGCTGCGGCCTTCTCCGGCTGCCGGGGGTCGCGCACCGACCGGTGCAGCCAGGCCAGCACCCCGAGCGCCACCGCCCCCGGGACGACGAGCACGAGCAGGCCCGCCCACATCTGGGCGGTGAGGGCGATGACGCCGGCCACCAGCAGCGGGCCGATCAGCGCCCCTGTCTGGTCGAGCGCCTTGTGCACCCCGAAGCCGCGACCCCGGCCGACGTCGCGGGCAGCGACCGCGAGGAGCACCGACTTGGCCGGGCTGCGCACCGCCTTGCCGGTGCGCTCGAGCAGCACCATCGCCGAGCCCCACACCAGGCCGGCGGCCCCGAGCGCGGGCGCCAGCGCCATCAGCGGGACGCACGCCGCCGTCAGGGCGTAGCCGGTGACCATCCACCACCAGTAGCGGCCCGAGCGGTCGGCGGCGGGACCGGAGAACAACCGGAACCAGAGGGCCGCCGCCTCGCCGGCACCGGTAACCAGGCCGACCAGCAGCGCCGAGCCACCCAGCGAGGCCAGGAACGGCCCGGTGATCGAGCGCGCCCCTTCGTAGACCAGGTCGACGAGCAGGGAGACCACGCCCAGCCAGACCACGGTCCGCCAGCCCGCCCACGAGGGCGAGGCGGTGGCGCCGGGATCAGCCATGGCGGGTACGACGATGCCACGCCCACAGCACGCCCAGCACGATGAAGACGGCGATGGCCCCGCTGGTGACGCCGAGGTACTGGGTGACGCGGCTGATCGAGTGGGCCAAGAAGTAGCCGAGCAGCACGCAGACGGTGCCCCACAGGACGCCGCCGATCACGTTGAAGACGAGGAACCGCCGGTAGGGCATCCGGCTCGCTCCGGCCAGGCCCGGCATCACCGCGCGTAGGAAGGCGGTGAAGCGACCCATCACCACGGCCCGGCCGCCCTTGCTCCGGAGGTAGTCCTGCGCGCCGGCGATGCGGTCGGGGTGGTTGCGCAGGATCGGGGCCCGGGTGAGCCGCGGTCCGAGCACGCGGCCGACCTCGAACCCGATGCTGTCGCCGACCACGGCCGCTACCCAGACGACCAGCAGCACCACCGCGACCGAGACCTTGCCCGCGGCGGCCAGCACCCCGCCGTACACGACGGCGGTCTCGCCCGGCAGCACGAACCCGAAGAGCAGCGCCGCCTCCCCG
>JAHEXO010000397.1 GCA_023252065.1 Nocardioides sp.
GGCCGGCTCTCCGGCGACGGCGACGTGGTCGACCCGCTCGCCGCGCTCGACGCCGTCGCGCTCGACCAGCAGGTCACGGACCATCGCCACGAACCGCGGGTCGGTGCCCGAGGTCGACACCCGCACGGCATCGAGCTCGAGCCGCTCGGCGGTCGCCAGCGCCTCGGTGTCGAGGTCGTAGACGACCTCCATGTGGTCGGAGACGAAGCCGATCGGCACGAGCACCACCGAGCCCACCCCCTCGCCGGCGAGCTTCTCCAGGTGGTCGTTCACGTCGGGCTCGAGCCAGGGCACCTGCGGCGGACCGGACCGCGAGCAGAAGACGAGGTCGTGCTCGTGCACCCGGCCGGTCACCTCGGCGACCCGGTGGACGACGTACGCCGCGGCGGAGCGGTGCTGGGCGAGGTAGGCGCCGCCCTGCGGCCCGCTGCCGTCGTTCATCGTGTCGGGGATCGAGTGGGTCACGAACAGGATGTGCGCGTCGGGGCGCTCGCGGACCGCGTCCACGACGGCGTCGACGCCCGGGTCGAGGAAGCCCGGGTGGTTCCAGTAGAGCCGCAGCCGGTCGACCACGGGAGCGTCGTCGACGGCCGCCACCGCGTCCGCGAGGTTCTCGCGGTACTGCCGGCACGAGGAGTACGACGAGTAGGCGCTGGTCTGGAAGCAGGCGACGCGGGTCACCCCGTCGGCCTTCATCTGCGCCACGACATCGGTCAGGTAGGGGTCCCAGTTGCGGTTGCCCCAGTAGACCGGGAGGTCGATCCCCTGGGCCGCCAAGTCCGCGCGGATGGCCTCGAGCAGGGTCTGGTTGATCTCGTTGATCGGCGACTTCCCGCCGAACAGGAAGTAGTGCTCGCCCACCTCCTCGAGCCGCTCGCGCGGGATGCCGCGTCCACGGGTCACGTTCTCCAGGAACGGCACCACGTCCTCGGGCTTGTCGGGTCCCCCGAAGGAGAGCAGCAGGAGCGCGTCATAGGGCGTGACGTCAGTGGGGCTCACCGACCCATCGTGCCCTACGCTCGCTGGGCGATGTTCACCCGCTACCGGACCGTGCTCAGCCACCCCGGCGCCCTCCGGTTCAGCCTCTCTGCCTTCGTGGCGCGGCTGCCGATCTCGATCGAGACGCTCGGCATCGTGCTGCTGGTCACCGGGCTGGGCGGCTCCTACGCCCTCGCCGGCGGCCTGTCCGCGACCTACACCATCGCCAACGGGCTGTTCGCGTTCTGGCAGGGCCGGGTCCTCGACCACCTCGGGCAGTCGCGGGTGCTGCCGGTGGTCGCGGTGCTCTTCGCGATCGGCGTCGGCGGCCTGATCGCGACCGTGGAGTCGGGCGGCCCCGCCCTCCTCGCCTACGGATGCGCGGCCCTGGCCGGCGCGTCGTACCCCCCGATCGGCTCGGCGGTCCGCGCCCGCTGGTCGCACGTGCTCGCGGGGCGGCCGGTCGAGGTCCAGACCGCCTACGCGCTGGAGTCGGTGATCGACGAGGCGATCTTCATCATCGGGCCGACCCTCGCCACCGTGCTCGCGACGCAGTGGCACCCCTGGTCGGCCCTCGGGCTGGGCCTGGTCACGGGCCTGTTCGGCTCGCTGGCCCTGGCGATGCAGCGCAGCACCGAGCCGACGCCGCAACGCTCCGCACCCGACTCCGCCCCGCGGCCTCCGATGCCGTGGGTGCCGGTGGTCGCCCTCGCCACGGTCTCCTTCGCCCTCGGGTCGATGTTCGCGGCCGCCGAGGTGAGCACGGTGGCCTTCTCCGCCGAGCAGGGCGCCAAGCCGTACGCCGGCGTGCTGCTGGCCGCGTGGGCGCTGGGCAGCCTGCTGGCCGGCCTGATCACCGGCACGTTCCGGTGGACCCGGTCGTCGGCCGAGCGGGTCCGCATCGGCGCCGTCGTGCTGGCCCTGGTGATGGTGCCGATGTCCTTCATCGGGTCGATGGTCGGCATGGGGATCGCGCTGTTCGTGGCCGGCTTCGCGATCGCGCCGACCCTGATCGCGACCATGACGGCGGTCGAGCAGACCGTCCCCGGGCCGCGGCTCACCGAGGGGATCGCGATCATCCACACCGGGCTGGCCGCCGGTCTCGCGCCGGGGGCGGCCCTGGCCGGCCTGATGATCGATGCGTACGGCGCCTCGGCGTCCTACCTCGTCGCGCTGGGTGGAGGCGTCGTCGCTGCGGTCGTCGGGTTGTGGGTGCCTCGCCTGGTGCCTGCCCGCGCCCGAGCCGCCGTACCGGACCGATCTCCCGCGTCCTAGGCTGCGCGCGTGCAGTGGCAGAACTGGTCGGGACTGGAGTCCACCGAGCCCCGGACCGTGATCACTCCCTCGTCGGTCGACGAGGTCGTCGCCGCCGTCACGGGCGCCCGCCGCGTCGGCGGCACGGTGAAGATGATCGGCAGCGGCCACAGCTTCACCCCGATCTCGGCGCCGGAGGACGCGATGCTGCGCCCCCAGGGCCTGGCCGGCCTGCTGTCCGTCGACCGCGACGCGATGACCGTGACCGCCTGGGCGGGCACCCAGCTCAAGGTCCTCAACGCCGAGCTCGAGCGGCTCGGCCTGTCGCTGCACAACATGGGTGACATCGCCGAGCAGACGCTGGCCGGAGCGACCTCGACCGGCACCCACGGCACCGGCGGTGTGACGGCGGGCCTCTCCGCCCAGATCACCGCCCTCCAGCTGGTCACGGGCACCGGCGAGGTGGTCGACGCCTCCCCCGCGCAGAACGCCGAGCTCTTCAAGTCGGCGCGGGTCGGCCTGGGTGCGCTGGGGATCCTGACCCGGCTGACCTTCGCCGTCGAGCCGTTGTTCCTGCTCGAGGCCGACGAGCAGCCGATGTCGTGGGACGAGGCGCTCGGCTCCTTCGACGAGATGGTGGCCGGCAGCCACCACGCCGACATGTACTGGTTCCCCCACACCGACCGGCTCCTGGTGAAGCGCAACACCCGGCTCGACGCCGACGTCTCCGAGGCCGAGCCGCTGTCGAGGTTCCGCGGCTGGCTCGACGACGACTTCCTGTCCAACACGGTCTTCGGGGCGCTCACCGCGGCGGGCAACCGGGCGCCCGGCATCGTCCCGCGGCTCAACCGGGTCGCCGCCCGAGCCCTCTACGCCCGCTCCTACAGCGACGTCGCCCACCGGGTCTTCACCTCTCCGCGGCGCGTGGTCTTCCGCGAGATGGAGTACGCCGTGCCGCGCGAGGCAGGCCTGGACGCCCTCCGCGAGGTACGCCGCGTCGTCGATGCCTCCGACTGGAGGATCAGCTTCCCGGTGGAGATCCGGGTCGCCCCGGCCGACGACATCCCGCTGTCGACTGCCCATGCCCGCGACTCCTTCTACCTCGCGTTCCACACCCACCAGCACTCCGACTGGGTGACCCACGCGGCGTACATGGAGGCGATGGAGGCCGTGATGCGTGCCCACGACGGGCGCCCCCACTGGGGCAAGCTGCACACCCGGACCGCAGCCGACCTCGCGCCCGCCTACCCGCGCTT
>JAHEXO010000398.1 GCA_023252065.1 Nocardioides sp.
GTCGGTCAGGACCGCGGAGAGCAGCGCCGTACGGAGCAGGTGGCCGGAGCCCCAGGCGCCGCTGACGCGGGGGAAGGCCTTGAGCATCGCTGTGGGGCTGGTCGCGCCGGCCGTGCCACCGGTCGACCCGCTGGCAGCCTGCTGGTCGGCCGGCAGGGTCGCGACCAGCACGCCGGTCCAGCCCTTCCCGACGACCTGCGGAGCGCCCTTCAGGTGACCGGGCATCCGGCCCTGCATCTGCTTCGGCATCTGCTGCTGAATCTGACCGGTGCCTGTCATGGACGGCAGCGTGCCCTCCTTGACGGTGGCGCCCGGCGGCGGGGTGAAGCCGAAGACGGAGGCGTCGGGCGTCGCGGTCGACAGGGAGGTGAACCCGACCTCGAACGCGGGGGTCGTCGCGCCTCGGGCGAAGACCTGGACCCGGGTCGGGATGTGGGTGGCGCCGTCGATCGCGATGCGGACGGAGCCGACCAGCGAGCGGGAGTCACGGGGGACCAGGTCGAGCTGGTAGGCGGTGCGGCCGGCCACGGTCGCGGTCGGGTCGGTGGAGACCTGGGTGGACGGGTCGATGGCGGCGAGCGCCTTCTCCGCGGCCTGCTGGGGGGTCATCGCCGCGGCCGCCGGCGACTGCGGGGCGGCCTGGGTGTGGTGGCTGCCGGCGGGGACGGTCCAGTGGGTGGCGGTGTTGTCGTGGCTGGACCAGGCCCACACGTTCGTGCCGTTGTGCACGAGATCGGACTCGCCGAGCTGGCCGAGGAGGGCGAGCCGCTGCTGGTCGGGGCCGGCGTACCAGACCCGCATCGTGTGCGAGCCGGAGAGCATGGAGGAGAAGCTCGCGTCGTTGCCGCCGCGGCCGCCGAGGCTGGGCAGCGCGGGCAGCCCGAGGTCGACGGTCTCGACGACCGTGCCCGACAGCGCCTGCACCTTCGCCTGGCTCACGTCGGCGAGCAGCTGGGCCGCCGTACGCGGGGGAAGGGTGCCCTGCGCACTGGCGGTGACGGAGTGGATCAAGGGCCCGACACCGATCAGGGCGGCCGCAGCGAGTGCAGGTACGGCCCAGCGGGCACGACGGGAGTGGAGGAGCGAAGCCATGCCCCCATCATGGCTCGCACCCGCTGTGAGTCCGCTGAGAACCTGTGACCGGAGTCAGCGACGCCCTGGCACGACCCTGGCCGGCGGCGTGCCAAGGTGGGCGCATGCGGCTGCTCGTCGTCGAGGACGAAGCGCGACTGGCGCGCGCTCTCCAGCGTGGCCTGACCGCCGACGGGTTCACCGTCGACGTGGTGGGCGACGGGATGTCCGGGCTGGCGCGGGCGCGCGAGGGTCAGTACGACGCGGTGCTGCTCGACGTGATGCTGCCGGCGCTGTCCGGCTACGAGGTGGTCAAGCGGCTGCGAGCCGAGGACAACTGGGTGCCGGTGATGATGGTCTCGGCCAAGGACGGGCCCTACGACCAGGCCGACGGGCTCGACTACGGCGCGGACGACTACCTGACCAAGCCCTTCGACTACGTCGTGCTGCTGGCGCGGCTGCGTGCCCTGCTCCGCCGTCAGAGCGACCCGCGGCCGCCGGTGCTGACCCACGGCGACGTCGCCCTCGACCCGGCGACCCGTGAGGTCACGCTGGCCGGGCAGCCGGTCGCGCTGAGCCGGCGCGAGCACGAGCTCCTCGAGTTCTTCCTGCGTCACCCGGACCGGGTCGTCACCAAGACCGAGCTGCTCGACCGGGTCTGGGACGCCCGCGGTGGCGGCTACGAGCCCAACACCGTCGAGGTGTACGTCGGCTACCTGCGTCGCAAGCTCGGCCCCGGGGTGATCGACACGGTGCGGGGCGCCGGCTACCGGCTCGCCCGATGAGCACCTCGCTCGCCGCGCCGGTGGGCTGGTGGCGCCGCCGGTCGCTCCGGGCCCGCCTGATGACGATCGGGCTCCTCGGGCTCGCGGTGGCGCTCGCGGTCGGCAGCATCACGCTCTACGTCGCGCTGTCGGTGGCCAACCGGCACGACCTCGACCGGCGTGCGGACGCGACCGCCGCCCAGGTCGCCGAGCTGGTCACCACGGGTCGCCTGCCCGACCCGATCCCCGTGACCGGCACCGAGTCGGTCCAGGTGGTCGATGCGAACGGACGGGTGCTGAGTGCCTCGGCGAACGGCGACCGCCTCACTCCCTTGCTCACTCCCGACGAGCTCGCCCGGGCCCGGACGTCGCCGGTGACGGTCTCGGGGTCGCGGCTCGGGATGAGCTCGACCCTGCGCGTCAGCGCGACGCCGGTCTCGTCCGAACCGGGCGCGCCGGTCGTGGTCGTGGCCGAGCCCGTCTCCGACCTGGCCCGGAGCCAGCACCTGCTCGTGGTCACGCTGCTGGTGACCTACCCCCTGCTGCTGCTCGTCCTCGGCCTGATCGCGTGGCGGGTGATCGGGGCGGCATTGCGACCGGTCGAGTCGTTGCGCTCGGCGGCCGAGCGGGTGTCGGGCTCCGGCCACGACGAGCGACTGCCGGTGCCGGAGTCGCGCGACGAGATCCACGCCCTGGCAGTCACCCTGAACTCGATGCTCGAGCGGCTCGCGGCCGCCCGCGACCGCGAGCACAGCTTCGTGGCGAACGTCGCCCACGAGCTGCGCAGCCCGCTGGCCTCGTTGCGGGTCCAGGTCGACGTCGCCGGGCGCCATGGCGCCACCGACGAGGACCGCGCCGACCAGGGCGCCGAGGTCGACCGGCTCTCAGTGCTGGTCGACGACCTCCTCGACCTGGCGCGGCTCGACGCGGGGGAGCCGCTCCCGGAGCCCGACCCTCCCGCCCTGCCGTCGCTGGTCCTGCCGGGTTTCGCCACCACTGGTCCGCCGGCGGTGGTGCTCGGGCCGGTCGCGGACGGCACCGTGCCGATGAGCCGCCTCGAGCTCGAACGGGTCGTCGGCAACCTGGTCACCAACGCCCGACGCCACGCCCGCTCCCGCGTCGACGTCTCCTTCCGTCGTACGGCGGGGAGCGCGGTGGTCGTGGTCGGCGACGACGGCTCGGGTGTCCTCGAGGCCGACCGCGAGCGTGTCTTCGACCGGTTCGCGCGCCTCGACGACGCCCGCGACCGGGACAGCGGCGGCACCGGCCTCGGGCTGGCGATCGCGCGCGAGCTGGTCCGCCGTCGTGGCGGCGACATCGTGCTCGGCGACGCGGCCGCCGGCGGCCTGCTCGCCGAGGTCGTCTTCCCTACGGCCTGAGGACGGCCGCGAGCTCCTCGACGCCGTCGACGAGGCGGGTGCCGGGCCGTGCCCATGAGGCGTTGGCGTCGACCGCGTGCACCGGGGTGCCGGACGGCAGCACGCCACTCGCGACCAGGTCGCGGGCCAGGCGCCGGCAGCCGTCGCGGTCGAAGCCGCAGGGTGCCACGACGACCAGGTCGGGCTCGGCTGCGTGGACCTGCTCCCAGGTCACCCGCCGTGACTTCTCCCCGGGCGCGCCGAGGAGCGGTTCGCCGCCCGCGAGGTAGATC
>JAHEXO010000399.1 GCA_023252065.1 Nocardioides sp.
GCGGCGCACGGGCACGGTCGCCGTCGTCGACGAGTCGCACGTGGGGCTCCGGCTGGAGGGGCGGGGCATGCCGCGCCCGTTCGCGTCGTACTCACCGGAGGCGATCACCCTCGGCAGCGCGAGCAAGAGCCTCTGGGGAGGTCTGCGGATCGGCTGGGTCCGATGCCCCGCGTCGCTCGTCGAGCGGCTGGTCGGAGCGCGGGTCGCCCTCGACCTGGGCTCGCCCGTGCTCGAGCAGCTGGTCGCGGCGCGGCTCCTGGCGGAGGCCGAGACTCACGGACGGCCGCACCGCGAGCGGCTGGTCGCCCAGCGCGACGTGCTCGCCGCGGCGATCACCGAGCAGCTGCCCGGGTGGCGGTTCCGGCTGCCGCCGGGCGGCCTCTCGCTGTGGTGCGAGCTCCCGGCCCGCGAACGCCGTACCGGCGCCGTCGCCCTCGCCGCCGAGGCGGAGGCGCGAGGCGTCGTGGTCTCTCCCGGCCCGGTGTTCGCCCTGGACGGCGGCCTCGACACGTTCGTCCGGATCCCCTACACCCGCCCCGAGAGCGACCTGCGCCACGCGGTCGACCGCCTGGCCGAGGCTTGGGACGCGGTCAGCAGCCGGGCCGACGACCGGCCCGACCGGCCCGCCCGCGTCATGGTCGCCTGACGCCGACCCCTTGTCCTGAGCTCAGACCAGGTCGATGGCGCGCAGGGTGGCGGCCTCGATGGCCGCCTCGATCTCGGCCAGGGTCTCGGCCGGGATGGCCGAGTCGACCGACAGCGCGACCAGCGCCTCGCCGCCCTTGCTGTCCCGGGAGACCTGCATGCCGGCGATGTTGACCGCGCTGTCGCCGAGGATCTTGCCGACTGTGCCGACCATGCCCGGGCGGTCACGGTAGGTGAAGAAGGCCAGGTGGTCGGTCGGCTCGAGATCGACCAGGAAGTCGTTGACCGCGACCAGCCGCTCCTTCTGGGCGATGCCGACCAGCGTGCCGCTGACCGAGACCTGCGAGCCGTCGGCGAGGGTGCCGCGGATCGTGATCAGGTTGCGGTGGTCGGGGCTCTCGGTCTCGGCGACCAGGCGTACGGCGGTGCCGCGCTCGGCAGCCAGCAGCGGGGCGTTGACGTAGGTGACCGGATCCTCGACGACGTCGGTGAAGACACCTTTGAGGGCGGCCAGCTCGAGCACCTTCACGTCGTACTCGGAGATCTCACCGCGGACCTCGACGTCGATCTGCTGGGCGACCTCGCCGGCCAGGCCGGTGAAGATGCGGCCGAGCTTCTCGGTGAGCGGGATGCCGGGGCGCACGTCCTCGGCGATGACGCCTCCCTGGACGTTGACCGCGTCGGGCACGAGCTCGCCCGACAGCGCGAGGCGCACCGACTTGGCGACCGCGATGCCGGCCTTCTCCTGCGCCTCGTCGGTCGAGGCTCCGAGGTGGGGCGTGGCGACGACGTTGTCGAGCTCGAAGAGCGGGCTGTCGGTGCAGGGCTCCTTGGCGTAGACGTCGACGCCGGCCGCCGCGATGCGGCCCTCCTTGAGCGCGGCGTAGAGGGCGCCCTCGTCGACGATGCCGCCGCGGGCGGCGTTGACCAGCACCAGTGAGGGCTTGGCCTTGGCGAGCTCCTCGGTGCCGATCAGGCCCACGGTCTCGGGGGTCTTTGGGAGGTGGACGCTGATGAAGTCGGACTCCGCGAGCAGGGTGTCGAGGTCGACGAGACGCACGCCCATCTGGGCGGCGCGACCGGCCTGGACGTAGGGGTCGTAGGCCACGACGGTCATCCCGAACGCCGCGAGCCGCTGCGCCACGAGCACGCCGATGCGGCCGAGGCCGACGATGCCGACGGTCTTCTCGTAGAGCTCGATGCCGGTGAACTTCGACCGCTTCCACTCGCCGTTGCGCAGCGACGCGTGGGCGGGGCTGATCTGGCGCGCGGCCGCGAGCAGCAGCCCGATGGCGAGCTCGGCGGCGCTGACGATGTTGGAGGTCGGTGCGTTGACGACCATGACGCCCGACTGGGTGGCGGCCTTGACGTCGACGTTGTCGAGGCCGACGCCGGCGCGGGCGACGACCTGGAGCTTCTTGGCGGCGGCGAGGGCCTCGGCGTCGACCTTGGTGGCGGAGCGGACCAGGATCGCGTCGGCGTCGGGGATCGCGGCGAGCAGCTCGGCGCGGTCGGCACCGTTGCAGTGGCGGATCTCGAAGTCGGGGCCGAGCGCCTCCACCGTGGCGGGGCTGAGCTCCTCGGCGATCAGTACGACGTGCCGGTCGGGCTGGGTGGTCACAGCAGCGGTGTCCTCACGGATCAGAGGGTGTGGGTGGGGCGGAGCCTGCTCACTGCACGACTCCCGCACGACGCTGTGCGCGGACGACTCTACCTCGGGCCCTCTCGCCCCCCGACCCCGTCTCAACCCCACGCTGACCCGGCGTTTGTGTCACGCCTCGCGCGTGACACAACTGCCAGGTCAGCGGTCTACGGCGTGACACAACTGCCGGGTCAGCGGAAGAGAGACTGACCGAGGTACTCGCCCGGGGCGACGCCGGGAGGTACGGCGAAGACGGCCGAGGAGGTGAACTCGAGGTACTCCGTCATCGCGTCGTCGGCGGCCATCCGGCTCTGCAGCGGGATGAAGTGGTGGCGGGGGTCGCGCACGAACGCGATGAAGAACAGCCCCGCGTCGAGGCCACCCAGGGCGTTGGAGCCGTCGACGAAGTTGTAGCCCCGGCGCAGCATCCGGGCACCCCGGTTGCGCTCGGGACCGACCACCGCGACGTGGGAGTCGCGCGGGACGAGGGGGCCGTCCGAGCCCGGCGCGGTCAGGTCGACCGGGGTGTGCTCGGTGCCACCGGACAGCGGGGCGCCGGTCCCCTTGGTCCGACCGACGATCTGTTCCTGCGGCTGCAGGCCCTTCCGGTCCCACGTCTCGATGTGCATGTTGATGCGCCGGGCCAGGAGGTAGGTGCCGCCGGCCAGCCACGCCTGGTCGTCGTCGGCACCGACCCAGACGTGCTGGGCGAGAGCCGAGCCCTCCTCCGCCTTGAGGTTGGCCGTGCCGTCCTTGAAGCCGAACAGGTTGCGCGGCGTGGACTGCGCGGCCGAGGTCGACGAGGTGCGCCCGAACCCGAGCTGCGACCACCGCACGGCCACGGTCCCGAAGCCGATCCGCGCCAGGTTGCGGATCGCGTGCACCGCGACCTGCGGGTCCTCCGAGCAGGCCTGCACGCACAGGTCGCCCCGCGACCCCGCCGGGTCGAGCCGGTCGCCGGGGAAGTGCGGTAGGTCGCGCAACGCCGCAGGCTGACGGTCGGCGAGACCGAAGCGGTCGCGCCCGTGGTCGTCGCGGAACAGGCTCGGCCCGAAGCCGATCGTGATCGTCAGGCCGCCCGGCGACAGGCCGATGGCCTCCCCGGTGTCGTCGGGCGGCGCCAGCGGTGCGCCCGCGGTCGGCCCGATCGGGCCGGCCGGTCGGCCCTGGGTCATCCGCTCCGACGCTATGGTCCACT
>JAHEXO010000400.1 GCA_023252065.1 Nocardioides sp.
GGAGCCCTCGGAGCCTTCGGACGCCTCGACCGCCTCGACCGCCTCGTCGTCGTCCACGGACGGGTGGAACTCCTCTGGCGCCTGCTCGGTCATGCCCGCAGGCTACCTTTCCGGCGTGCTGTCCTCGGGAGGGGACAGGCCGTCCAGGTCGGCCGCCTCTCCGGTCTCGTCGAGGTGGCTCCAGGCCGCCGCAGCGACCACGGACCACCAGCCGTCGGGTCCGCCCGAGCCGGTCACCGTCACTCGAGAGCCCTCCACCGTGGCCGTCCAGCCGTCCGCCTCCCAGCCTCCGGCAGCGTGGTCGGGTCGCACCGGTGGCCGGTCGAGGGCGCGCAGGTCGTGGGCGACGTAGGTCGGGCGCGCCTCGGGTCCGGCGCCACCCAGGTCGGCGAGGGAGGTGACACCTGTCATCACCAGCAACGAGTCGACCTCGGCCCGGCGGGCTCCCTCGATGTCGGTGTCGAGCCGGTCTCCCACCATCAGAGGGTGGTCTCCGCCCACCCGACGCCGGGTCTCGTCGAGGAGCGGGCGGGCCGGCTTGCCCGCCACCTGCGGCTCCACCTCGGCGAACTCGCTGATCATCCGCACGAGCAGCCCGTGCCCGGGAGCCGGCCCGTCGCCGGTCGGGAGCGTGAGGTCGGTGTTGGTTGCGGTCCAGGGCAGGCCGTTGCGGATCAAGGTGGCCGCCCGCATGATCACCTTCCACCGCACCTCGGGGGCGTACCCGGAGACGATCGCCGCCGCCCGGTCGTCCCCTACCCGCACGGGCTCGAGGCTGGCCTCGCGCAGGGCCTCCTCGAGACCCTCGGCGCCCAGCACGGAGACCCGCGCGCCGTCGTCGAGCTGGTCGCGCAGGAGCCGCGCCGCTGCCTGCGACGAGGTCACCACGTCGCTCGTCGTCGCCTCGATCCCGAGCTCCCCCAGGTGGTCGGCGACCTGTCCGGGGGTCCGCGACGCATTGTTGGTGATGAAGGCGATCCGCGCGCCGGCGCGCCGCGCGGCCGCGATGCTCGCCGCCGCGTGGTCGACCGCGTGACCGTCGACGTAGACCACGCCGTCGAGGTCGAACATCAGCAGGTCGTACGTGGTCGCCAGGCTCCCACCCTGCTGCTCCACCACCCTCAAGCTCCTTGGTCGTTACCCCTACGATGCACCGATGGACTCCGGACCAGCCACGGTGCCGCCGTTCGTGGCCGGCCCGCTGCAGCTGGCGCCCTTCCGGGCCCTGTCGCTGGCTCCGCGGCGGGTCGGGGACCCGGCCTCGGCCCGCGCCTTCGCGCGACCCTATCGCGGCGTGGCCCAGCGGCTGGCCACCTGGCAGCGGCGTGGGTTGGCCCGCCGGGACGACGAGCCGGCGCTCTACCTGCATGAGTACTCCGACTCCGGCCTGACCGTGCGCGGCGTCGTGGGCTGCCTCGACCTGACCCACCTCGCCACCACCGCCGAGGACCGCCAGATCTTTCCCCACGAGGGAGTCCACCCGCAGCAGGTGGCAGAGCTGGCCGGGCGGATGTCCGCCATGAAGCTCAACCCCGCGCCGATCCTGCTCGTCCACCGTGGGCCCGCGGCGGTCCGGGAGGTCAGCCGCAAGGTGCGCACCGGCACGCCGGACCAGGAGTACGTCGACCACGCCGGACAGGAGCACCGGGTCTGGGCGATCCGAGATCCCGACCAGCAGCGCATCGTCACCGAGGCGCTCGAGAAGGCCGAGCTGCTGGTGGCCGACGGCCACCACCGCTTCGCGGCCTACGTCGCGCTGTACGGCCAGGACGGAGGCCAGGCCTATGCGCGCGGGCTCGCGATGGTCATCGACCACGAGGAGACCCCCATGTTCCTCGGGGCGATCCATCGCCTCTACCACGCCACGACGCCCGACCAGCTGATCGCTGCGGCCCGCACCTCCGGCGCGGAGGTCAGGGTCAGCAGCGAGGCCGAGGCCCTCACTGCTCTCTCGCCGGACACGTTGGTGCTGACCGACGGCGACACCTGGGCCACGGTGCGGGTCGAGGTGCCGCCCGGTCATGCGGTCGTCCAGATGGTCGACGAGGTGCTGCTGGCAGGTCTGCCGCGGCGCCCCTCACGCGTGGCGTTCGCCCACTCACTGGCCAGCGCGCTCGAGCAGGTCCGACCGGGCCGGGTGACCGCGGCCCTGCTACCGGCCGTCGACCTGGACGTGGTGGTCGAGGTCGTCCGGTCGGGCGGACTGCTGCCCGAGAAGGCCACGTCGTTCCAGCCGAAGCCGAGTCTCGGGTCGTTCATCCGGCTGCTCGACGAATGAGGCGCGCGCCGGCGACCTCCACCTCGCAGCGCGACACCCGCCCTCCGCCGGCCGGCGCGAAGAACCTTCGGCGCAGGCTGCCGCGCACCTCGACGAGGTCACCGGCCCGCCACGACGCCACGGACCGGGCGGGGCGCTTGGCCCACACCACGCAGTCGAGCGCATCGACGGTCACCCGCGAGGTACGGCTCTCGGGCGGCCTGCCCACGATCACCCGGAACTTCCACAGCTCCGTGCCGCTGGGGAGGACCTGCTCCTCCGCGGGCTGGGACATCCGCCCCACGAGCGTCACCTCGTTGACCTCCGCGGCGCGAGCCTCCTGCTCGCTGTGACCGTCGTCGACGACGGATCCGCTCTTCTTGGCTGCGCACATGCGCACCACCTCCTGGCCCCGAGCGTTTCGAGCAGCGCCGACCTTCTCCGCGCGTGCCTGCGATGCCTGTGGATGGCGCCGGCGTGAGGTCGTGCTGTGGACGGAAAGCGGGCCCTCGACGCTCGACTCAATGCTGGAAATAGAGAAAAGGGCCACCCAGGGGGTGGCCCTTTTCAAAGAAGATGTTCGGCGGCGTCCTACTCTCCCACATCCTGTCGGGTGCAGTACCATTGGCGCTGGCTGGCTTAACTTCCGGGTTCGGGATGGGTCCGGGTGTTTCCCTGCCGCTATGGCCGCCGTAACGTTGTGAACCGTTGTTCTGTTGTGGAACAGCTAACCCGTGTCCCCCGTTGTTTCCCAGTTGATGGGTTTGGGGGGTGGGTTGTTGGTTCAGATTCTGGGTAGTGGACGCGTTGTGGTCGACCGTGGTGGTCGGTGTTGGTTCTTGTGTGGTGGGTGTGGGTGACAAGCCCTCGGCCTATTAGTACCGGTCGGCTGGGCATTGCTGCTGTACACCTCCGGCCTATCAATCCCGTGGTCTGCGGGTGGCCTTACCCCATCGTGTGGGTGGGAAACCTTATCTTGAAATGTGCTTCCCGCTTAGATGCGTTCAGCGGTTATCACGTCCGGACGTAGCTAACCAGCGGTGCCCCTGGCGGGACAACTGGCACACCAGAGGTTCGTCCATCCCGGTCCTCTCGTACTAGGGACAGCTTTTCTCAAGTTTCCTGCGCGCGCGGCGGATAGGGACCGAACTGTCTCACGACGTTCTAAACCCAGCTCGCGTGCCGCTTTAATGGGCGAACAGCCCAACCCTTGGGACCT
>JAHEXO010000401.1 GCA_023252065.1 Nocardioides sp.
TCGGGGCGTCTCCCGCCGGAGCGCCGAGCAGCCGGACGGCGTTGTACCACTGGGAGACCAGGTGCCGGGCGAGCGCGCCGACGGTCATGCCCGCGCAGGCACTTTCGTCGGTCCAGCGCTCCTCGACCTCGGGGCGAAGGGCGAGGTCGGCGGCGATCCGCGTGGCCGCGGTGAACGCAGCGGTCTGGTCAGGGTCCACGAGGATCAGGCTACGGACAGAGACCCTGTATAGGCTCGCGGCGTGACCGGCCTGCATGCTCTGCTCTTCGGCATCCCCTGGATGGATCCCCAGTGGCTGCTCGACCACTTCGGCTCCGAGTTCATCCTGATCAGCCTGGTCATCATCTTCATCGAGTGCGGGCTGCTCTTCCCGTTCCTGCCCGGCGACACCCTGCTGGTCTCGATCGGGCTGTTCATCGCCACCGACAAGCTCAACCTCACCCAGGGCCCCAACATCCTCGGTCTGCTCGTGGGCATCCTCGCGTTCACCGTCGCCGCCTTCCTGGGCAACGTGGTGGGCTACGAGATAGGCCGGGCGATCGGCCATCCGGTCAGACGACACGACGGCAGGATCATCAAGAAGGCCTACATCGACCGGACGGTCGAGTTCTTCGAGAAGCACGGCAGCTCGGCGCTGGTGATCGGTCGCTTCGTCCCGTTCGTGCGCACCTACGTCACCCTCGTGGCCGGAGTCAGCGAGATGCCGCGAGCGAAGTTCTGGCTGTGGAGCCTGATCGGCGCCGCGCTCTGGGTGAGCAGCATCATGAGCCTGGGCTACTTCCTGGGCAACACCTTCCCGGCGATCGCCAAGAACATCGACGTGCTGATCCTCGGCCTGCTGGTGCTGTCGGTGATCCCGGTCGCCTACGAGTGGTGGAAGCACCGGCGCGAGCAGGCAGAGGCGGCCGGCTAGCGACGTACGGCGTCGAGGTCGGCCTTGGTGAGCACGGCCCGGATCTGGAGGCCGACATCGGCCAGGGGGTTCTCCTCGCCGGGCGAACGGTCGATCGCGCAGACCACGGTCTCGACGACCGCGCCGGCAGCGCGCAGCGCGTTGGTCGCGTCGCGGACCGCTCCGCCGGTCGTGATGACGTCCTCGATCAGGGTCACCCGCCGCCCGGCCACGTCGGGACCCTCGGCCAGCTTGCAGGTGCCGTAGGTCTTGGCCTGCTTGCGCACGAACAGCGCCGGCAGCGCGGCCTGGGCGCTCACGACCGTCGCGATCGGGATGCCGCCCATCTCCAGCCCGCCGAGGAGGTCGGTGTCGCCGGGCAGCAGCGGCACCATCGCAGCGGCCACCCGCGCGAGCAGCTCGGGGTCGGTCTCGAAGAGGTACTTGTCGAAGTACTCGCTCGCCACCTGACCCGACCTGAGGGTGAACTCCCCCGTCAGCCGGCAACGAGCGTCGACGTCGCGCGCCAGATCCGCATCCATGTGGTTACTCTCGCAGCATGTCTGGCAGCAAGCGCATCCTGGTCATCGGGGGTACCCGGTTCGTGGGTCATGCGATGGCCGAGGCGGCTCTCGCGGCAGGACACGACGTCACCCTCCTCCACCGGAACCGGACCACCGAGCTCCCCGACGCCACCCATCTCCTCGCCGACCGAGACGGCGACCTGTCGGCTCTGGCCCGCGGGCGCTGGGACGCCACGATCGACGTGTGCGCCTACGTGCCCTCGCAGGTACGACGGCTCCACGAGGCGCTGGGCGACAGGGGCGGCCACCACCTGTTCGTCTCGACGGTCTCGGTCTACCAGGAGCCCGAGGGCCCCGACGCGACCGAGGACTCCCGGCTCTTCGATGAGCCTGTCGACGGCACCGAGGAGGTCACCAACGAGACCTACGGTCCGCTCAAGGTGGCCTGCGAGCGCGTCGCCCGCGAGTCCTACGGCGACGACGCCCTCGCCGTGATCCGCCCGACGTACGTCGTGGGGCCGCGCGACATGACCGCCCGCTACCCGTGGTGGCCGCTGCGGGTGGCTCGCGGCGGCCCGATGATCGCCCCGGGCCCGCTCGACGCGCCGATGCAATGCATCGACGCGCGCGACATGGGGGCGTGGACCGTGCGGCTGGCCGAGGACCGCGTGGCCGGGATCTTCACCGCGGCCCGGCCCTGGACGACGTTCGGCGCGCTGCTCGACGAGACCGTCGGCGCCGTCGTCGGCGACGCTCACCTGGTGCCGGTCGACGGCGACTGGCTGGTCGAGCAGGGCGTCGACGGGATGCAGCTGCCGCTGTGGACCGAGGGCGGCGTCGAGTGGTCGCTGGCCATGGCCACCGCGCGCGCCGAGGACGCAGGGCTGACCCACCGGCCGTTCGCGGACGTCGTCCGCGACACCCTGGCCTGGGCGCAGGCCCATCCCGAGCAGGCGACCAACGAGCAGTGGGGCATGGCCCCCGACCGGGAGCGCGAGCTCCTCGCCGCCTGGGCCGCGGAGGCATGATCCGGCCGGCCCAGCGGCTGCAGGGCATCCCGCCCACGATCTTCACCACGATGTCGGCGCTGGCCCAGCGCACCGGTGCGGTCAACCTCGGGCAGGGGTTCCCCGACGCCGACGGTCCGGCCGCCCTGCTCGACGCCGCCGACCACGCCCTGCACTCCGGAGCCAACCAGTACGCCCCGGGTCCCGGCGTCCCGGCGCTGCGCCAGGCCATCGCCCGCCACCAGCGACGCCACTACGGCCTCGACCTCGACCCCGACACCCAAGTCGTGGTGACCACGGGCTGTACCGAGGGGATCGCGGCGTCGCTGCTCGGCCTGGTCGAGCCCGGCGACGAGGTCGTCGTCCTCGAGCCCTACTACGACTCCTACACGGCCATGATCCAGATCGCCGGCGGCGTACGCCGCCCCGTCACCCTGCGTGCGCCCGACTTCCGCCTCGACGTCGACGCCCTGCGCGCCGCGGTCGGGCCGCGCACCCGGTTCGTCCTGCTCAACTCCCCGCACAACCCGACCGGGACCGTGCTCACCCGCGCCGAGCTGCAGGCCGTGGCCGACCTCGCCGTCGAGCGCGACCTGGTCGTGATCACCGACGAGGTCTACGAGCACCTGACGTTCGCCGAGCACGAGCACGTGCCGCTCTCGACGCTGCCCGGGATGTTCGAGCGGACCCTGACCCTCTCCAGCGCCGGGAAGTCCTACAGCGTGACCGGCTGGAAGGTGGGCTGGGCGACGGGTCCTGCCGCCCTGGTGTCCGCCGTGCTGGCGGCCAAGCAGTGGCTGACCTTCACCTCCGGCGCGCCCTTGCAGCCGGCCGTGGCGCGCGCCCTGGACGAGGAGCCCGACTGGCCGCGCGGCCTGGCCCGCAACCTGCAGGCACGGCGCGACCTGCTCTGCGACGGGCTGTCGGCGCTCGGGCTCGACGTACGACGCCCCGAAGGCACCTACTTCGCGCTCACCGACATCTCGGCCCTGGGGTGGGACGACGGCATGGAGTTCTGCCTCGCCCTGCCCGAGCGGGCCGGTGTCGTAGCGA
>JAHEXO010000402.1 GCA_023252065.1 Nocardioides sp.
CCTCGCCGAGGATCTGGACGGCGCTCGGCAACGGCGGCGGCAGCGTCAGCCGTACCCGGCCCGGACCGCTCGGCACGGACACTGGGTGCCGCTCCTCGATCGGCACCTTCTTGGCCTTGATCCGACCGGGCACCGTGGGGTAGCCCGGCTCGACACCGCCCTCCCGCACCGTCACCACGGCGGGAAGCGGCACGCGGTAGGTCTCCTGTCCCACCGGGCCGTTGACCCGGGCGAGCACCACGGGCCCGTCGTCCGACTCCTCGACGGACACCGTCGAGGCGCCGTTCACGACCGGCCGGCCGAGCTCGTAGGCGAGCCGGATGCCCACCTGGAAGTCACCGCTGTCGGCGGCGTCGTTGCCGAGGAGCACCAGGTCGTGGGGGCGGCCGGCTGCCTCGTGGTCGCGGACGACGGCCGCGAGCTCGCGGGCGACGTCGGCCGGGCCGAACGTGTGGGCCTCGGCAAGCACGTGGGTGGCGGCCGTGCAGCCGACCGCGAGCGCCAGCCGCAGCTGCTCCACCGCCTCGGCGTCACCGAGCGTGACCGCGGTGGCCTCCCCGCCGTCGGCGGCGATGCGGACGGCGAGCTCGATCGCGCACTCCTCGGTGAGCACGACCTCCTCGGTGCGGTCGGGCACCCGCTTGACGCAGACCAGTACTCCCGTCGCCAGTCCCGCCATCAGCGGAGCCGCTCGTTCGCCGGGTCGAGCAGCGGGGTCGCGTCGACCGAGCCCACGGTGACGGGGTAGAGCTCCTCCATGTAGGAGACGGCGAGCTCGGTGCCGACGACCGCCTGCGCGGGCGGCAGGTAGGCCAGCAGCACGTGCTTGCCCAGGGACGGCGCAGAGCCCGCGGTGGTGACGTAGGGGTGATGGCCGTGGCCGTCGGTGAGGATGCCGCCGTCGCGGGTCAGGATCGGCTCGCCCCCGAGCATGTAGCGCTTCATGCCCGAGGCGGAGGTGTGGTCGTCGACGGTCAGCGTGCACAACACGGTCTGCGGGGCGGCCTCGCGCTGGGCGAGGTAGGCCTCCTTGCCCACGAAGTCGGCAGCTTTCACCTTGGGGCGCTGCATGGCCGCCTCGACGATCGTCCGCTCGGCGTCGAGCTCGTAGCCGTAGGCCCGGTAGCCCTTCTCGATCCGTCCGGTCGTGCCGTAGACCCCGATCCCCGCCGGGACGGCCCCGTGGGGCTCGCCGGCCGCCAACAGCCGGTCCCAGAGCTCGGCGGCGTCGTCCATGGCGACGTAGAGCTCCCAGCCCAGCTCTCCGACGTAGGAGATGCGAGAGGCGAGCACGGTCAGGTCTCGGCCGTTACCACCGAGGGTGATCTCCCGACAGGTGAGGAACGGGAAGCCCTCGTGGGAGACGTCGTCGCCGGTCAGCGTCGAGAGGATGTCGCGTGCGCGCGGACCCCACAGCCCGATGGTGCTGACCTGGTCGGTGTTGTCGGTGAGCGTGGTGGAGCCGTCGCCGGGCAGGTGGTCGGTGAACCACTTGCGGTCGGCCATGCCGTGGGCGCCGCCGGTGACCACGCGGAAGTGGTCGTCGTCCAGGCGCATGACAGTCAGGTCGGACCGGAAGCCGCCGTGGGCGTCGAGCACCGGGGTGTAGATGACCTTGCCGACCGCCACGTCGCACTGGGCGACGCACGTGCGCTGCACCGTGTCGAGGGCGCCGGGACCCTCGATGTCGAGGATCTGGAAGGCGGTCAGGTCGATGACGGCCGCGGCCTCGCGCAGGCGCAGGTGCTCGGCGTTGATGATCGGGCTCCACCAGCGGGAGTCCCATTCGTGCTCGCGCGGCATCACCGCGTCGCCGTAGTGCTCGACGAGGCCGGTGTTGGACTCGTACCAGAACGGCCGTTCCCAGCCGGCGGTCTCGTAGAAGACGGCGCCGAGCTTCTGCTCCGACTCATACATCGGCGAGCGGCGCTGATCCCGGTCGGACTCGTACTGCTCGGCCGGGTGGATGATGCCGTAGGTCTTGATGAACGACTCGGTGGTCCGCAGCCGGGTGTGCTCGCGCCGCAGCTGGTGGGGGTGGAAGCGGGCGATGTCGCTGTGCGCGAGGTCGATCTCCGACCAGCCGTGCGTCATCCACTCGGCCACCGCGCGCCCGACGCCCGGACCTTCCTTGATCCAGACCGCGCTCGCGGTCCAGAGGCCGCCCACGTGGCTCTCGCCGAGGATCGGCGCACCGTCGCAGGTCAAGGAGAGCAGGCCGTTGATGGCGTAGCGGATCTCGGCGCCGTCGGCGCCGAGCAGCTCGGGCATCAGCTCGTAGGCCTGCTCGAGCTGGAGGTCGAAGTCCTCCTCGGTGAAGGGCAGCTCGGTCGGCGACAGCTTGGACTGCTCGATCGTCGGGATGTCCTCGGGCTCCATGAGGATCGCGCGGTGGGCGTAGGAGCCGACCTCCATGTCGGCGCCGTGCTGGCGCTCGTAGCAGTAGGTGTCCATGTCGCGCACGATCGGGAAGGAGATCTCGCCCTCCTTGCCGGCCAGCTGGGGGCACGGGCCGACGCTGATCATCTGGTGCACGGCAGGAGTCAGCGGGATGCTCACGCCGGCCATGTCGCCGATCTTGGGGCTCCACACACCGCACGCGATCACGACGTACTCGGTCTCGATCACGCCCTTGTCGGTGTGGACGCGGCGGATCCGGCCGTCCTCCACGTCGAGGTCGGTGACCTCGACGTTGGGTACGACGGTCAGGGCGCCGGCCTCGAGAGCCCGCTCGCGCATGATCGTGCCGGCGCGCAGCGAATCGACGACGCCGACGCCCGGCTGCCAGAAGGCCCCGATGATCTGGTCCTTGTCGAGGAACGGCACCTTCTCCTCGACGAACTCAGGGCTGACCAGCTCGGCCTCGATGCCCCAGGCCTTCGCCGCGGACATACGCCGGCGCAGCTCCTCCATCCGCTCCTCGGTGCGGGCGACCTCGAAGCCGCCGCACTCGGTGAAGACGCCGAGCTCCTTGTACTGCTCCACGGAGTCGAGGGTGAGGTCGGTAATCTCCCGCGAGTGGTCGGTGAGGAAGATGAAGTTCGAGGCGTGACCCGTCGACCCGCCGGGGTTGGGCAGCGGTCCCTGGTCCAGCTGCACGATGTCGCGCCAGCCGAGCCGGGCCAGGTGGTGGACCAGGCTGTTGCCGACGATGCCGGCGCCGATGACGACACAGCGCGCGGATCCGGGGACGTCTGCCAACGGAGGCTCCTTGTTGCGTATTGCGCAGTCGAGTGCGCCTTATGGAACAGAAGGAGTCTGACGCGGCGTCCCCTGTGGGTCAAGACTCCGCCAGGCACCGGCTAGGGATGGGCCTCGGGCTCGCTGCGGGATGCGTGGGTGGCCAGCCGGCCGGCGGCGTCGACCAGGAGCGGGTCGAGGCTCTCGTCGTGCGCGGCGGCCAGGGCCTCGAGGGCACGGCGCATGCGCGGGTCCCAGAAGGTCTCGATGTGCCGGGCGACCGCCTCGGCCGCCTC
>JAHEXO010000403.1 GCA_023252065.1 Nocardioides sp.
GGGCTCAGCGCCCAGGTCCTCGACGGTGGAGGGCGCTCGGACATGCCCCCGCTGGTCGGGCTCCACTACGGCATCGCCGGGCTTGGCTACCGGCTGCGTGGCCGACACCACGAGATCTACCTCGCCGACCCGCGCCGTACGCCGCCGCACGAGCGTCGCACGATCCTGCGCCAGCCCGTCGTGCTCGACGCGCTGGCCGGCTGAGGTGCTGACCGGGCTGAGCCGGCTGAATGGGCTCAGAGCCCGGCGGCGTCCTCGAGCGCCGCGACCTCGGTGTCGAGGTGGAGCAGCAGCCGCTGCAGGTGTGGGACCGTGCGCCGGCAGCCGGTCAGCCCGAACGCCATCTGGTCGGCGTAGCTGTTGCAGGTGATGTTGAGGGCCATGCCGTCGATCGGGATGGACAGCGGGTAGGTGCCCTCCAGCCGCATCCCGTTGAAGTACTGCGTGGTCCGCGGGCCGGGCACGTTGCTGATGATCAGGTTGTACGGCGGCTTGACCAGGCCGCTCATCTTCAGCATCGGGCCGAGGATGGCCGGGGCCTGGCCGAGCGCGCTCATCGCCATGATCTGCACCGGCGTCATCTGCGCCAGGGCCCGCTTGCCGTCGGCCATCGAGTCGTGCACGGCCTGCAGCCGGTCGGCGGGGTCGGCCAGGTCGGTGCCGAGCTTGACCATCACCGCGCCGACCGCGTTGCCGCCGGAGGACGACGCGACCTGTGACTCCTTGGCCTTGAGCCCGACCGGCACCATCGAGACGAGCGTGGTGTCGGGGAGCGCGCCGAGCTCGAGCAGGTAGGTGCGCATGGCGCCGCTGCACATGGCCAGGACGACGTCGTTCATGGTCGTGTCGGTGGCCTTGCTGATCGCCCGGAGCCGGTCGAGTGGCCAGTCCTGGGCAGCGAACCGCCGGGCCGCGGTGATCGGCTGGTTGAGGATGGTGCGCGGCGCGTAGAGCGCCAGGGCCGAGGTCTCGTTGCGCACCGAGCTGTTCAGGGTCTTGACCAGCGCGCCGGGGAGCCCCGCCGCCTCGGCACCGATCGCGAGTGCGCTTGCGAAGACCTGGCCGGGGAGGTCGCCCAGGCTGGTCTCGACGCGTTCGCGCGGCTCGGCCGCCTTGCCGGACGGCCGGTTCTCCCAGGGGGCCGGCATGTCACGCCGGTCGGGGTCGCTCGACAGGATGCTCTGGAGCAGCCGCATCGCGGAGACGCCGTCGACCAGGGCGTGGTGGAGCTTGGCGTACATCGCGACCCGACCGTCGCGCAGGCCCTCGATCAGGTGCCACTCCCACAGCGGCCGCTCCGTGGCCAGGCGCGTCGAGTGCAGGCGCGAGCACAGCTCCAGGAGCTCGCGGACCCGCCCCGGCTTGGGCAGCGCGCTGTGCCGCACGTGGTACTCGATGTCGAACTGGTCGTCGTCGACCCACACCCACTGGCCACCGGTCTTGATCGATCGGTAGGGGTGCTTGAGGAACAGCGGCGCGATGTCGTCGGACTCCTTGAGCTCGACGTAAAGGTCGCGCACGAAGTTGCGGCCCGCACCCTCGGGCTTGGAGTACAGATGCAGCCCGCCGACGTGCATCGGCATCCGCCTGTTCTCGGCGAGCAGGAAGCCGGCGGCCGTCGGGTCCAGGGGATGCACCATGCCGTCGATCCTTGCGGAGCCGCCGTGGGGTCACAACCTCCGGCGGTCGGGCGGGGTCGGGAGTCCGTGCCGACTCCTAGGATCGGGCCATGCCCACCCCCGCGTTCGAGGCCGTCCTCGGCCGCGGACGCACGTCGCTGTCCGCCCGGCTCGGCCGCTGGCGCACGAAGCGGTGGGCGATCGCCCAGTGCGCGATCGCGGCCGGCGTCGCATGGTGGTTCGCCAAGGACCTCCTCGGTCACCCAGCGCCCTTCTTCGCGCCGGTGGCCGCGGTGGTCTCCCTCGGTACGTCGTACGGCCAGCGCCTGCGACGGGTCGCCGAGGTGACGGTCGGCGTCGCGCTGGGGGTGTTCGGCGCCGACCTGTTGGTGCGCTTCATGGGGACCGGCGGCTGGCAGATCGCCCTGATCGTCGGCCTGTCGATGTCGGTCGCCCTGCTGCTCGACAGCGGCCAGGTGTTCGTGATCCAGGCGGCCGTGCAGTCGATCGTGATCACGGCGCTGGTGCCCGCTCCCGGCGCGGCCTTCACACGCTGGACCGACGCACTCATCGGCGGCGCTGTCGCCCTGGTCGCCGCCACCGTGGTGCCTGCCGCGCCACTCCGGCGTCCGCGTGAGGAGGCGGCCAAGGTCCTGCGGAAGGTGCGCGACCTCCTCCGGGCGGCCAGCGACGTGATGGTCGACGGCGACGTCGACCGTGCCTTGGCGCTGTTGGCCGAGGCGCGCGACACCGACCACCTGATCCGCGAGCTCCAGGACGCTGCCGACGAGGGGCTCGACGTGGTGGCGTCGTCGCCGTTCCGGGTGCGGCACGGTCCCGGCCTGCGCAAGATGGCCGAGCTCGTCGAGCCGCTCGATCGCGCCTTGCGCAGCACCCGCGTGCTCGTGCGCCAGTGTGCGGTGGCGGCTTACCGAGGTCAGGAGATCCCGCGTTCCTATGCCGTGGTCGCCTCCGAGCTCGCCCACGCGGTCGAGGTGATCGCGGCCGAGCTCGACGCAGACCGGCTCGCGACGGCGGCCCAGCCGGCCCTGCTCGCGGTCGGCATGGCGACCGGCGACGTACGACGCACCGACGACCTCTCCTCCGAGGTCGTGCTCGCCCAGCTCCGGTCGATCGTGGCCGACCTGCTCCTGCTGACCGGGATGGACTCCTTCGAGGCCACCGACGCGATCCCACCGGTGAGGCACGACTGATGGGCGCCGCCGCCCCAGAGGCCCCACAGAGCTGGGTGCTGCACGTCGACCTCGACCAGTTCATCGCCGCGGTCGAGATGCTGCGGCGACCCGAGCTGGTCGGGCTGCCGGTGGTCGTGGGCGGCCGCGGCGACCCGACGGAGCGCGGCGTCGTCGCGACGGCGTCCTACGCCGCCCGCGAGCACGGCGTCGGGTCCGGGATGCCACTACGGATCGCCGCCCGCAAGCTCCCCGACGCGGTCTTCCTGCCGGTCGACAAGGACGCCTACAACGAGGCCTCCGACCAGGTGATGGCGACCCTGCGGTCGCTCTCCTGGGGTGGGGTGCCGGTCGTGGTCGAGGTGCTCGGCTGGGACGAGGCGTTCCTCGGGCCCGGCGAGGGGCACTGCGAGCTCGGTGACCCACGCGACTTCGCCCAGCACGTCCGCGCGACGGTCGAGGCGGCCACCCGGCTCACCTGCGGCGTCGGGATCGGCGACAACAAGCTGCGCGCGAAGATCGCCACCGCCTTCGGCAAGGCGGGCGAGGGCGACGGGTCGGGGATCGGCTACCTGACGGCCGCCGAGTGGTACGACGTGATGGGCGACCGGCCCACCACCGCGTTGTGGGGGATCGGCCCCAAGATCGGCAAACGCCTGGC
>JAHEXO010000404.1 GCA_023252065.1 Nocardioides sp.
GCTGCTGCCACCGGTCGCGGGCGATCGTCATCTCCATGATCTCGGAGGTGCCCTCGTAGATCGTGGTGATCCTGACGTCGCGACTGATCTTCTCCACGATGTAGGGACGGGTGAAGCCGTAGCCGCCGTGCACCTGGATCGCGGCGTCCGCGGCGGCGACCCCTGCCTCGGTCGCGAGGTACTTGGCGATCGCACCCTCCGTGTTGAGGGCTCCGCCGAGGCCCTCACCGGCATCGATCCGGACGGCGGTCTCCTCGACGACCGCGCGCGCCGCCTCGAGCCGTACGACGTGAGGGACGATCAGCTTGTGGGTGTATCCCTGCTTGTCGCTGAGCGGGGTGCCCGCCTGGACGCGCTCGGTCGAGTAGCGGATCGCGCGGTCCATCGCCTCCCAGCCGCCACCCAAGCCGAAAGCCGCGACCATCAGACGCGTGTAGCCGAAGACCTGCTGGGCCTGGACCAGTCCGCGACCCTCCACCCCTCCGACGAGGTGGGAGGCCGGCACCGTGACGTCGTCGAGGAAGAGCGCTGCGGTGTTGGAGAGCCGGATCCCGTGCTTGTCCTCGGGTGGCGCTGACGAGAGCCCTTCCGTTCCGCGCTCGACGACGAACCAGGACGGCCCGCCGGGCGCCATGGCGAGCACGCAGTAGGCGTCGGCGATGCTGCCGTTGCTGATCCACTGCTTGCGCCCGTTGATCCGGTAGCCCGGCGCGCCGGTACCGTCGTCCTCGACCGGTACGGCGACCGTGGTCATCGACGCGAGGTCGCTGCCGGCCTCGGGCTCGGTCGCCCCGTAGGCGAACACGATGCCCTCCTCCGCGATCCGGCCGAGCCAGTGCACCTTCTGCTCCTCCGTGCCACCCATCAGGATCGGGTCACTGCCGAGGAACGTGGCGAAGACAGACGTGCCCAGACCGATGTCGAAGCGAGCCATCCGCTCGCACACCCGGTATGAGTCGAAGGCGCCGCCGCCCATCCCGCCGTACTCCTCCGGGATGAAGACCAGCTGGACGCCCAGGGCGTCGCTGCACATGGCGCGCACCGTGTCCTCGGGGCACACGTCCTCGTGGTCCAGCTCGAGCATGCGCTTGTCGGGCAGCTCCTGGGTGACGAACTCACCGAGCGCCTCGAGCATCAGGTTCAACGTGCCGGCATCGAGGCCCTCGACGGGTTCGGTGCTCGCCGGGCCGGGGGTGGTGCTCATGTCGGGGTTCCTTCCGCAGTGCCGGGTCAGCCCTTGCGTCGCTCGATCTCGTCGATCAGAGCGGGAAGAACCGCGTGGGCGTCGCCCACGACGCCGAAGTCGGCGATGTCGAAGATCGGAGCGGCCGCGTCCTTGTTGACGGCCACGATCGTCCGCGAGCCCTGCATCCCCGCGCGGTGCTGGATCGCACCCGAGATGCCGCTCGCGAGGTAGAGCTGGGGGGTGACGGTCTGGCCGGTCTGCCCGACCTGGAAGTCGTGCCCGTACCAGCCCAGATCGGTGGCGGCCCGCGACGCGGCCACGGCACCGCCGAGCTCGTCGGCCAGCCGCTCGAGCAGCCCGAACGCCTCGGCGGAGCCCATGCCGCGACCGCCGGAGACCACGATCGCCGCGTCGGTGAGCTCCGGGCGGCCGGTGTTCGAGCTGGGGGCGCCGGCAGTCACCCGGGAACCCCGGGCGGCGCTGCTGTAGTCGACGGTCACCGGTTCGACCACCGGCTCGACGGGGGAGACCTCGGCCACCACGCTGTTCGGCCGCACCGTGATGATCGGCGTCCCGCGCACGACCTGGCTCTGCGTCGTCCAGGTTCCCGAGAAGACCGACTGGGTCACGAGCGGACCGCCGGCATCCGCCGAGACGTCCGTCGCGCCGGTGATGATGCCGGAGTCGAGGCGTACGGCGGCCCGGGCCGCGACCTCCGTGCCCTCGCGGCTCGCGGTGACGAGGACGGCCGCCGGCGCGGCGCGCCGTACGACGTGCACCAGCGCCTCCGCTTTGGGCGCGACCAGGAAGTCGGTCACGATCGGGTCGTCCACCACGTAGACCCGGGCAGCCCCGTGCTGGCCGAGCACGTGGACGAGCGCATCATCAGCGGGGCCACACACGAGTGCCGCGGGCTCGCCGAGCCTCCGGGCCACGGTGAGCAGCTCCAAGGTCGCCTTGCGGGGCGTCGTGCCGCTTCGCTCGGCCAGGACCAGGACTTCAGCCACGGGTTCTCTCCTTCGGGGGTCTGGGCGCGATCACACGAGGTTGTGGCCGACCAGGTAGTCGGCGATCCGTGCGGCACCCTCACCGTCGTCGACCACGACGACACCGGGCTGCCGCGGGGGGTTGGGCGCCGCTGTGCGGACGACGCTGGCGGCGCCTGCGCTGCCGACCTGGTGCGGGTCGACACCGAGGTCGTCGAGCGACCAGGTGACCACCGGCTTCTTCCGGCCGGCCATGATCGCCTTGAAGGCGGGATAGCGAGGCTCGCCGCTCTTGTCGGTGACAGAGGCGACGGCCGGCAGGCCGGCGGTCACGTCGTCGAGACCGGTGTCGCCCGCACGGTGAACCGTGACGACCCCGTTCTCGACCGCCACCTCGTTCGCAAAGGTGACCTGGGGGACGCCGAGCCGGTCGGCGAGCATCGCGGGCACCACGGACATCTCCGCATCCGTGGACGACATCCCGCAGAGGACGAGGTCGAAGCCGATCCGCTCCACGGCCCTCGCCAGCACCAACGACGTCGCCAGGGCGTCGGATCCGGGCAGATCGTCGTCGAGCACGTGGACCGCGTCGTCGCCGCCCATGGCCAGGGCCTTGCGGAGGCCGTCCACCGCGGACGCCGGGCCCATGGTCAGGTAGGTGATCGTTGCCGGCAGCCCCTTCTCGACGAGGGACACAGCCTGCTCGACGGCGTACTCGTCGAGCTCGGACAGCCTGCCCTCGAGTGCCGCGCGGTCGACAGTGAGGTCGTCGGCGTAGCGCCACTTGGCGTCTGGATCGGCGACGTGCTTGACGGGGACCACGATCTTCATCGGTCCGGCTCCTTCGTGCCTCGGTAGCCATTCACCCTCGACGCTAGGAAGCCCGCGCCGGCGTGTCACAGGCCAAAGGGCCCGACCTCGGCCGCCAGGGGTTCGTTACTCATGGGTAACCACTTCTCGGGGCCCCCGCGTTCCTTACGAGACTGCGACATCGGGGGCCGCGGCGGCCTCGGCCGTGGCGGAGACCCGGGTCCGTAGGTACCTTCGGCACATGGGGGGCACCGTCGCAGCGCCGGAGCGCTCGGAGGACGGCGCCCTCGTCGACCGGCTGCGGGCCGGCGACGAGCAGACCTTCGCCGCGCTCGTGGACGGATGGTCGGGGTGGATGCTGCGGCTCGCCCGTGAGCACGCGCCGACGGCGAGCGCGGCCGAGGAGGTCGTGCAGGAGACCTGGCTCGCGGTCCTCGAGGGCCTCGACCGCTTCCGCGGAGAGGCGTCCCTGCGCACGTGGGTCTACCG
>JAHEXO010000405.1:0-946 GCA_023252065.1 Nocardioides sp.
CCCCGCCGACATCACCCACGCCGGCCGGGTCGGCCTGGTGTCGAAGTCGGGCACCTTGACCTACCAGATGATGTACGAGCTGCGTGACCTCGGCTTCTCCTCCTGTATCGGCATCGGTGGCGACCCGATCATCGGGACGACCCACATCGACGCCCTCGCGGCGTTCGAGGAGGACCCCGAGACCGAGGCGATCGTGATGATCGGCGAGATCGGCGGAGACGCCGAGGAGCGGGCCGCGGCCTACATCAAGGACCACGTGACCAAGCCCGTCGTCGGCTACGTCGCCGGCTTCACCGCGCCCGAGGGCAAGACGATGGGCCACGCCGGCGCCATCGTCTCCGGCTCGTCCGGCACCGCCGCGGCGAAGAAGGAGGCCCTCGAGGCCGTCGGCGTCAAGGTCGGCAAGACCCCGTCGGAGACCGCCGAGCTGATGCGGCGGGTGCTCGCCGGCTAGCTCGGCATCGCCGCCAGGCGCTCGCCCGCGCGGTGGACGAGGGCGATGAACTGGCTCGTCGTCATCGAGTGTGCGCCGTCCGGGACGAAACCGACCTGGGCGACGGCGCTGCCCACGCGCGCCACGCCCATGTAGAAGGTCATCACCTGCTTGTCGCTGACCTGCGTCCGCACCCGCCAGGCCGAGAGGTCGGGCTGGTCGGCCAGCGTGGCGACCTTGGTGCCGAGGTCGTGCCGGGAGCAGCGGTCGAGCCTCGCGCGCACGCCCTTCACGAACGTGCGGGCAGCCGCCGGGCCGGCCTGTCGTCCGACCGTCTCGGTGAGCCCGAACGCGTCCGCGAGCTGGGCGTCGGGCACCAGGAACGACCGGGTCGCGGCATGCTGCCAGCCACGGCCCTGGAAGCTGCTCTGGTCGCAGCCGGTCGCGGCCAGGTTGGTCACCGCCCGGCGGGGCGTGGTGCCGACCCAGGGGCTCTCGACGCCGGTGACCGGG
>JAHEXO010000405.1:956-3467 GCA_023252065.1 Nocardioides sp.
GCAGGTCCAGCTCGCTGAGCATCATCGGCAGCGGGCCGGTCGGGGGCGCCGGCATGTCCACGGCCTCGGGCATCGCCGAGCACGGTCCGCCGCCCGCGGTCGCGCAGAGGTCGTCGACGGCCGAGACGAGCAGCCGCAGGTTGGCGGCGCGGTCGGGCCGGCTGCTGCCCGAGGTGCGGGTGAGGGCGACCGTCGTGACCCGGCCGGTGCGGGCGACGCCGAGCACCATGGTGGCGCGCGGGTTCCCCCAGGCCTGGAGGGTGTACTGCTCGGCCTCGTCGCCGAGCCCCTTCACGCGCCGTACGCCGAGGAGCTGGGTGCGACTCATCGTGCAGCCGGCGAACCACGAGGTCGTCGTGGTGAAGCCCTGCGCGGCGCCGGCGTCGTCCGCGGAGAGCTCGACGGCCTGGACCGCGGCCAGCTGCGGCTGGCCCCGGCGGTGGCGCGTGGTGAAGTTGCGGACGAGAGAGGTGGCCGCCTTCGGGTCGGCGTAGGCCTTCTTCTGGCAGGGGAGGGGCCGGCCCTGGGCCGGGTCGGTGCCGGTGATCCGCCACCGGCGCCCGGGTATGGCGCGGGTCACCTGCTCGCGGGTCAGCAGGGCGTCGGTGGTGATCGGGTCGGCGACGGTCGAGGATCGTGCGTCCTCGCCGGTGCCCTGGCTCGGGACGCCGGTGATCCGGCGCCCCGCGGCCTCGAGGGTCGGGTGGACGCCGTGGGAGTCGGCGACCACGAAGCCACTGACCACCAGGGCCGCCGTGACCAGGCCCACGCCCGCGAGCGCATGGGTACGACGACGCGTGGCGCCCGCGCGGCGGATGATCGTGGCGCGAGGCCAGCGCTGGTCGGCGCAGTGGGCCGTCAGCGCGCCGAGCAGCGGTCGGACGGCCGTCGACGGCACCTCGCGCTGCAGGGCGAACTGCGAGGTCGCCTGCTGCAGCCGCTGCTCGGCCTGGACCAGGGGCAGCCCGACCTCGCGGGCCATCTCCTGCCGTGAGGTGCTCGTGAGCTGGGTCAGCAGGAGGGCCTTGCGCGAGGCCACCGGCAGCTTGGCCAGCGCGTCGAGGGTGGCGCGCACCTCGGCGTCGAGCTTGCGGTCGCGGTGCCAGATCCGGGCGGTGTGCCGGCGCTGGGCGTGCGACCAGACGAGGGGCCGCACCCACGCCTCGGGATCGGGCAGCCGCTTGACCTTGGCCCAGTGGTGCCAGGCCGCGACGAAGCTGTCGCGCACGGCCCCGCGCGAGGCCGGGAGGTCGCCGGTGAGGGCGAAGGCGAGAACGAGCAGACGATCCCTGGTCTGGCTGTAGAAAGCGTCGAACTGCTCGGCGTCGGACATGGCGCCCACACGGTACGCCGTGCCTGGGCGGACCTGGAAAACCCGGCGTGGCAGCGCGGATCCTCCTGGCGCCACGGCGATGATGGGCCACGTCATGACTTCGCTGCTGCCCGCACCGCGCCGTACGACGCGCGATGACGCCCGGGCGGACGCGGCCGGCCGTCGCCCCCTCGCGCTGCTGGCGGCCCTCGCCGGGGTGGGAGCGGCCGGTGCCACGCTGCTGGTGTGCCTGGCCGGGGGAGTCGTCGGCTGGTTCCTCACCGATGCCGGCGCCCACGGCGCCCCGCGCGACGGGCTGCGCGTCGGCGCGACCGGCTGGCTGATGGCCCACGGTTCGGGCGTCCACGTCGGTGGCGTGCCGGTCACCGCCGTCCCGCTCGGCCTGAGCCTCGTCATCGCGATCGTGGTCTGGCGCCTCGGCCTCCGGCTCGGCGACCTGGTGTCCGGCCACGGACCCGACGCCGACGCGATCGCCGACGGCGTCCGCTACTGGACCGTCGCCTCGGCCACCGCGGTGTTCACGCTCGGCTACGTCGCGGTGCTGGTCGTCACCCACCAGCTCGCCACCACGCCGGCCACCTCGCCCTCGCTGGCCCGGGCCCTGGGCTGGGCGCTGCTGCTCTGCCTCTCGGTCGCAGGCCCGGCCATCGCCGTGGGGTCGGGCCGCGCGGCCATCTGGACGTCGTTCCTCCCCCTCTCGCTGAGGGCCGCCGCAGCCGCCGCCTGGCACACCCTGGTCTGGTACGCCGCGGTGTCGTGCGCCGTGTTCGTGGTCGCCCTTGCCGTCGACTGGAACGGCGCGGTCAACGTGATGTCGCAGCTGCACACCAGCCCCGGCGCGGCCGCCCTGCTGATAGGGCTCTGCCTCCTGCTGGTGCCCCACGCGACGCTCTTCACCGGCTCCTACCTGCTCGGCCCGGGCTTCGCCGTCGGGGCCCACACCCTCGTCACCCCGACGGGCGTGACCCTCGGTGCGCTGCCTATGTTCCCCCTGCTCGCTGCCCTGCCCGACGCCGGGCCGACGCCGGCGTGGGCCCTCGCCCTGCTCGCGGTCCCGCCGGTGGTCGCCGCGGTGGCCGTCCACCGGGCGCTGCGCCGCTACCCGACCACCCGGTGGGACGAGGCCGCCCTGCGCGGAGCCGGCGCCTGGCTGATCTGCGCCGTCGCGTTCGCCGCCC
>JAHEXO010000406.1 GCA_023252065.1 Nocardioides sp.
ATGCCGGCCGCACCGAGCTCGCCGACAAGGAGCGGGCCGAGGCGGCCGTGCTCGCCGAGTACCTCCCCGAGCCGCTGGACGCCGCCGCGATCACCGCACTGGTGACGGCCGCGATCGAGCAGACCGGCGCGGCCGGCGAGGGCATGCGGGCGATGGGGAAGGTGATGGGCGTGGTCACTCCCCAGGTGCGCGGTCGGGCCGACGGCGGCGTCGTGGCCGCCGAGGTCAGGCGGCAACTAGAGCCGCGGTGAGCGAGCCCGCGAGCTCACCGATGGAGGCGAAATCGGAGCAGCAGGTCGGTCAGTGACCGTGGCCGGGGTTACCGCCCCCGTGGCCGTTGCCGTGGTTGTTCCCACCGCCACCGCCGGTGTGGACGGGCGCAGGGGTGCCGTTGGAGCGGTAGACGGTGATCGTGGTCCCGCTGGCGATCTGGCCGCCGCCGCCGGGGCTGGTGTAGGCCACGGTGTCGGTCGCATAGCCGGAGGCGACGTAGCCGCCGTCGTTGACGACGAACCCGGCTGACTCGAGCTGCTGCTTGGCCTGGTCGAACGGCAGGCCGGCCACGTCGGGGACGGTGGTCAGCACACCGCTGACGTCCTGCCCGTTGGGCGAGGTGAACGTCGCGTCGGGCAGCCAGTTCTGGACCTTGCTCATGGCGCCGTACCACATCGGACCCGCGGTGGTGGAGCCGTGGGCCACGTCGGTGAAGAGCCCGCCGATGGTCTGGCCGTTCAGCGTGATCCAGTGGCCCTGCTGGTTGGCGCCCGCGACCATGGCCGCGGCGGCGAGGTTGGGGGTGTAGCCCATGAACCACACCGACATGTTGTTGTCGTTGGTACCGGTCTTGGCCGCGGACTCCTGGTTGAGCAGCAGGTTGGCGCCGAAACCGGTCGGCGACATGACGCCGCGGAGCACGTCGTTGACAGCGTCGGCCACCGGAGCCGCGATCACCTGCTGGCACTTGGGCGGGTAGGTCTTGAGCACGTGACCGTTGGAGTCGTCGATGGACACGACCGGTCGCGGGTCGCAGTGCAAGCCGCGCGCTGCGAACGTCGCGTAGGCGTCGGCCAGCTCGAGCGGGCTGACCGAGGCGACACCGAGGGTGAACGACGGGACCATCTCGGTCGCCGTGTCGTGCAGCGGGATCCCCATCTGCTGGGCCAGCCGGTAGGGCTCGCACAGCCCGGTCTGGAGCTCGAGCTTGGCGAAGAACGGGTTGACGGAGTCCTGGGTGCCCTTGTAGAGGTTCATGGTGCCGGAGGTCGTCGACGTGTGGACGTCCCAGGTGTCGGTGCTCGCGAAGTGCTGGCCGTTGCAGACGCGGTACTGGCTCATCGGGATCTTCACCTCGGGAGGTGCACTGATCGTCTCGGTCAGCGGGATGCCCTGTTGGATGGCGGACGCGAGCACGAAGGCCTTGAACGTCGAGCCGGGCTGGAAGCCGGCCGAGTCGCCGTACTTCTGCGGGACCACGTAGTTGAGGAACGTCTGTCCGGCCTTGCTGTCGCGGCCCATCGGACGCGACTGGGAGACCGCCTTCACGTTGCCGGTGCCGGGCTGCACCATCGCCAGCGCCCCGATCGCATGGTCCTTGGCGAAGACGTGGTGGCGGACGGAGAAGTCGGCAGCCCGCTGGTCGCGCAGGCTGATCGTGGTGTGGATCGTCAGGCCGCCGGTGTAGAGCAGCTTCTTGCGGGCGGACGCCGTCTTGCCGAGGGCGGGGTCCTGCTCGAGGTAGCGCACGACGTAGTCGCAGAAGAACGGCGCCACGGAGTTCAGGCACCCGTTGGGGGTCGGGATGGGGTGCAGCCGGAGCTTCTGGTTCTTCAACCGGTCGGCGTGGTGCTGGGAGATGACGTTGAGCTGCGCCAGTCGGTCGAGGACGACGTTACGGCGCGCGAGGCCACGGTCGGGGTTGGTCAGGGGGTCGTAGCCACTGGGGTTGCGGACCAGGCCGGCCAGGGTCGCGCCCTGGGCCCAGGTGAGGTCCTTGGCGTTGGTCCCGAAGTAGTGGCGGGCCGCGACCTGCACGCCGTAGGCCCCATCGCCGAAGTAGGCGATGTTGAGGTAGCGCTCGAGGATCCAGTCCTTGGAGTAGTTCTGCTCGAAGGCGATCGCGTAGCGCAGCTCGGTGAGCTTGCGGGCGTAGGTGTCGGCCGTCGCGGCCTTGCGCTGGGCCTTGGTCTTGGCCTGGTCGAGCAGCGTCATCTTCACCATCTGCTGGGTGATCGACGAACCACCCTGGACGACGCCGTTGCTGGCCTGGTTGGTGATCAGGGCGCGCAGCGTGCCCTTGAGGTCGAGGGCACCGTGCTCGTAGTAGCGGTAGTCCTCGATGGCCACGATGGACTTGACCATCTTCCGCGAGATCTGGCTCAGCGGGACGTTGATGCGGTTCTGGTCGTAGAGGGTGGCGACCGTGTGCCCGGCGCCGTCGAGGATCGTCGTCTGCTGGGCGAGCGGCTCGGTGCGCAGGTCGGCCGGGAGGGCCTCGACGGTGTGGGACAGCGACTTCGCGCCGATCCCGAGCACTCCGGCGAAGGGAATCACGAGGCCGGCGACGACGACACCCATCACCGCTGCCACGACTGCCATCACGGCCAGGTGAGAGGCCACGCGAGCGGCAGGCAGACGCTCGTCAGGAGGGACCGACATGGGCTTCAGAGTACGTGACGACCACACAAGTGACCCATTTCATGACCGACGGGACTAGTCCCAGGGGACTACGTCGATCAGTCCTATGGGCTCTGTCGGAGGCCCTTGACCTTCTTTACCTTGGAGGTCGACCAAGCATCCATTCCGGTGGATGGGCTTCATGGGGAAGCATCGGTCACTGACGATCGTGGGGACGTCATGAATTGGAATCAAGATTGGGCAGCCCAGGCAGCGTGCCGAGGGCAGCAGCCCGACAAGTTGTTCGTCCGCGGTGCGGAGCAGAACAAGGCCAAGCAGGTCTGCGGCGCGTGCTCTGTGCGTACCGAGTGCCTGGCTGAGGCTCTCGACAACCAGATCGAGTGGGGCGTCTGGGGCGGGATGACGGAGCGTGAGCGCCGTGCCCTCCTTCGCCGTCGTCCCAACGCCTCCTGGCGGGCAGTGCTCGAGCACGCCCGCGAGCAGCACGTGGGTGTCGTCATCAGCGCCTGAGCCGCGCTGACGAAGACATCGACAGTCGGGATCAACCACGACTGCGTCAGGTCGGCCGCTCGCCCGCCAGCAGTGTGCCGACCTGGCGCAGCCCGTCCAGGTCATGGACGTCTCCGGCGAGCGCCGGCACCGTGACCGTGGGCACCTGCGGGTGCGCCGCCTCGAAGCGGTCCCGCAGCCTCGACTCGCGCTCCACGATGCGCACGCGGTCCGCGTGCAGCCGGAGCAGACCGGCTGTCAACGACTCCGGGTCGTCGCGCCGTAGCCTCGCGGCCGCCGCCATCGCCTCCTCCGCGGAGACGTCGCCCTGCGGGGGCGGGCT
>JAHEXO010000407.1:0-863 GCA_023252065.1 Nocardioides sp.
GGGCGGCGCGGACCTCGGCAACCCCGTACCGCCGGATCGCGGCCAGGGTCGCGCCGAGCACTCGGTCGGGCTCGGTCAGGCCGGTGGTCGAGTCAGACTGTCCGTAGCCCGGGGGCCAGAAGCAGATGTCCTGGAAGCTCTGCGCGTAGCCGTTGAAGTCCTGGGACAGGAGCTCGCGAAGGGCAGTGAGGTCGTGGCCGGCACCGAGGATCGGGTCGTCGCCATCACCCACCTCCACCTCGGACGGCAGGGGGCCCTCCGGCACGATCATCGCCGCCCAGAGGCCGGTGGGGCTCGGCAGCTCGAGGGCGCGGACCTGTTCAGCAAAGGCTGCCAGCGACTCGTCCTCGGGCAGCCCGCTCAGGGTGGCCACGAGCCGACGAGCCTCGGACTGTGCCTTGCTCGTCCCCGGCTAGAGGGCGAGTGCGGCGAGTCCCGGAGGCACGGCGTCCCGGTCCGGCACCTCGGCGGCGTACCGGTGCAGGGTGCGCAGGAAGTCGGCCAGACCGGGCGGCCTGGTCGTGGCGCCGCACACGGCGTCGACGAGGTCCAGCGCGACCGGCCACCCCTGCCGCAGGCCACCGGCGAGGAAGAGGTCCTCGAAGGCGCGACTCAGCATGGTGGTCGAGAGCCGCTGCTGGCTCAACAGCCCGGTCGCCGCCGCGCGTAGCTCGGTGCCGTCGGCGAAGGTGCCGTCGGCCATCGTGCTCAGGCTGGCCCCGACCAGCCAGGGCTGGACCCTCGCGGCGTACGGATAGCGCACGTCGAGGGCCTCGTCCCATCGTGGCGGGGGTCCCCAGTGGGGCCACTGTCGGTCGGTGCCAGGTCCACCGAGCATCGGAGACAGGTCCCACAGCCCCATC
>JAHEXO010000407.1:873-3461 GCA_023252065.1 Nocardioides sp.
CGACGGACGTTGCCATCGGTGGCGCCTTGAGGGCGGCCAGCAGCGTGTTCCGTGGGCCCTTCTCGGGGCGAGCCACCACAACCTGCGTCAGCTGGGCCAGCCCGTCGGCGTCCTCGACCGAGGCGAGGGCGAGCGGGAGCAGCACCGGGAGCACGGAGCTGTGACCGGTCGCGAGCACTCCCAACAGATACGTGAGCCCACCGGGTACCTCCGCAGGCTGGAGCGTGAGCGCGTGGAGGGTCTGCACGAGCACTCGCTGCGACTTGGGCCGCTGCGCCGTGGTCAGCACCTCGAGGACCCGCTCGAGCACCGCCACCCGATCCACCTGGCCCCGGCCCGCGAGTTCGGCCACGGCCTCCGGCAGGGCGGGCAGGTCGCCGCAGTCGCCGGCACCGAGGTAGAGGGGCAGCAGGTCCGGCATCAGCGGATCGGTGGCCAGTACGTCGGTCAGAGTGGCGTGCTCACCGGTACCTGCCCACCAGCAGGCGAGGAAGGTGCGACCGGTCGGACAGGGCAGATCGTGGTGGACGACAGCGGACCGCAACACCCGAGAGATGTTCTCGTTGGTGCTGCGTCCGCGGCTGCCGAGGTTGACCTGACTGGCAGCCTCGACGAACTCGGCGACCCAGTCCCGATCGGTATCCCACAGCATCTGGACGAAGGCGGCCTCCCCCGGGTTCGTCATGAAGTCCCAGTGAGCGTTCCAGTCCAATCGACCGGCTGCGGTCTTCGGGCCCATCATACGGACGGTGCACATGCTGACGATCCACTCCGAGCGGATACGCGTCTCGAACGTCTCGTCGTAGTCGGCACCGGCATAGGTGAGGCCCGGATCGGCGCACCACCGCTTGCTGCGCGCGAACCAGTCCCGCGCCTCTCGTAGCTCGTCGCCCTCGAGCGAGTCGAACAGCTCCCAGGCAGCGACCAGGTCGCCCTCGGCGAGTACCGGCGTCAACCGGTCCACGAACCGCTCGTGCATCTCGCTCCTCTTCACCCGCGCCCTCTGCTGTGTGTCCGCGCGAGTCTCACCCGCCGGAGGCCGGCTTCGCAGCAAGATCCGACAATCCGACCCCGGCATCTGTCAGCAGCCGCCAGGTGTGACCAGTCGTGTCGCGTGCTTCAACCGGGGGTCCGGCTACTGGTCGTCTGGCAACGCCGCCACCAGCTGCGCCCGGCCCACGAAAAAGGCCGCCCGCAGGCGGCCCTCCGGTGGAGCTGAGGGGACTCGAACCCCTGACCCTCTGCATGCCATGCAGATGCGCTACCAGCTGCGCCACAGCCCCGGAACCGCTGCCCGCCGGTCCGGCAGGCAACCTGCGGAATCCTAGCCAACGGGCCCGTCGGTTGCGAAATCGGGTCCGTGCCGGGAGCCGACGGCCTTCTCGTTGTACGACGTGAGCCGGAGGCCGCCGCGGACCGCGTGCTCGGACAGCACGCTGTAGCCGCAGTTCTCGGGTCCCTGGAGCGAGCGGGAGAGCTCCCACGGCCAGCCGAGGAGTCCCATCAGGCCGACCTTCAGACAGGCACCGTGGAGTACCACGATGCCGGTCTGACCCGCCTCGAGCGCGGCCAGGCAGTCGTGGAGCGCCGGCACGACGCGGTCGCGCACCTGCTCGGTCGACTCCTCTCCCGCCACCCGCAGCGACCCGTCTTCCGCAACCCACGCGGCGTACTCCCCGGGGAAGCCCGTGGCGAACTCCGCCAGGGTCAGGCCGGAGCGCTTGCCCACGTCGTACTCCCGCAGCCGCGCGTCGGGCTCGACGGACAACCCGCTGGCAGCCGCGACGTACTCGGCGGTCTCCCTCGCCCGGGCCAGGTCGCTGGACCACAGCCGGGCGGGCCCGAACGCGGCGAGCACGCGTGCGACGGTCGCAGCCTGCGCCCGCCCGACGGCGTTCAGTGGGACGTCGGCATGGCCCTGCGCGCGGCCCTCCGCGTTCCAGTCGGTCTCGCCGTGTCGGAGCAGGACCAGGGTGCGAGCGTCAGGCACCGTGGGCGCCGGCGGTGACGTCCGCCGGCAGCTCGATCAGGGGGCAGTCGCGCCACAGCCGCTCGAGGGCGTAGAACTGCCGCTCCTCCTCGTGCTGCACGTGGACGACGACGTCGCCGTAATCGATCAGCACCCAGCGGCCGTCGCGCTCTCCCTCGCGGCGGATGGGCTTGGCACCGAACTCGCGGAGCTTGTCCTCGACCTCGTCCACGATGGACTTCACCTGGCGGTCGTTGCTCGCCGAGGCGAGCAGGAACGCGTCGGTGATCGCGAGCTGGTCACTGACGTCGAAGGCCACGATGTGCTGCGCCAGCTTCTCGGAGGCCGCGCGCGCGGCGACGTGGACGAGGCTGACGGCGTGGTCGGTGGCGGTCATGAAGCACTTTCGTTGCTGGGGACGGGGGTGGAGCCATGTGCGGGCCCGACCCCCGGCAGCCCGAGTGCCGGGCGCTCGGAGCCGTCGAGCGGGTACAGCTGGTGCTTGGCGATGTATTGCACGACGCCGTCCGGCACGAGGTACCACACCGGCTCTCCTCGCATCGTACGTCGCCGACAGTCCGTGGAGCTGATCGCCAACGCCGGCACCTCGACCATGGTG
>JAHEXO010000408.1 GCA_023252065.1 Nocardioides sp.
ACCGTGCCTGAGCAGCGCGAGTGAGCCCACGGTCTTGAAGGTCGACCCGGGGGCGAACCGGCCGTAGGTCGCGTCGTTGTAGCCGTTGTTGCCCGGGCCGTTGGCCGCAGCCACGACGGCTCCCGTCGACGGCCGGACGGCGACGATCGCGCTGGCCGGCCCGACGCCGGCCAGGATCCGCTCGGCCAGCAGCTGCAGCCGCGGCTGCAGGGTCAGGCGCAACGGCGTTCCGGCCACCGGCTTGGTCGTGAAGAGCGTTCGACGCTTGCCGTCGGTGGCGACCGCGTCTACCTGGACCCCAGGCGTACCACGCAGCTGCCCGTCGTAGCGCGCCTGGAGCCCGGAGAGCCCTGCGACGTCACCGGCCCGGTAGACGCCGGGGTGGTCCTTGACCATCTCGGCCGTGACCGGCCCGACGGTGCCGAGGATCGGAGCCGCGAACTCCTTGGTGATCGCGAGCGGCAGCGTCCCCGCTATCGCGTCGACTCCCTTGATGTGGGTGTAGCCGCGCACCACGCCGGCCGGCACGTCGGCCTGGCGGTAGACGATCGCCGGGACGAACTGCTCGCTGCCGGCTCCCTTGACGAGCTTGACGTACGGCGCGACCTGGAGGCCGAGCAGGCCCGCGAGCCGACGAGCCGAGTCGAGCGCTGCGGGGCCCTTCACCTTGTGCTTGTCGACCCCGAACCGCAGCACCGGCCGCTCGGTGACCAGCCCGACGCCGTGCGGGCCGAGGATGTCGCCGCGCTTCGCGGCGACCGTCGTCGCGTCGAGCGACTCACCGGGCGCCAGCGAGGGCTCGACCACGCTGTCCTTCCAGGCGACGTGCCAGGCCTGGCCGTCCGAGGTCTTCTGCAGCGAGGCCTTGGTGGTGTAGCTCCAGCCACCGCCGATCGGCCACGTCCAGTGCAGGGTGGCGGTGTCTGCCCGGTCACCGCTCGCGACCGAGGCGACCGTCACCTTCGGCCTCACCCCACCGAGACCCGCGGTCGCGTCGTCGAGCCGTTGCTGCGCCTGCGCCGCCGAGGTGCCGGTGAAGACGACCTTCGAGAGGTCCCCCGACGACAGCCCCGCGGCGAGGGCGTCGGCCGTGGGCTGCGGGTCGGCGTCCTTGCTGCCGCAGCCCGACAGCGCGAGCACGAGCGTGATCGGTGCCAGTGCGGTCAGGACGACACGTCGCGGCCGAGAGGTCCCCATGGCCGCCATCTTGTCAGGGGCCGGGTCACCCTCCGGACGAGGAGGTGGCCACCCGCACGCAGCAGCGGTCAGCCGCCGGGTCGAGGTGCGCCCTCGCGTCCCGGCATCCGAGCCCGTCGAGCACGCCGCCGACGTAGTCCAGGTTGACCCCGCAGACCAGCGCGGTGTGGGAGCGGGCGAGGGCGTCGAACGGGCAGTTGCGCAAGGTCAGGCCGTCGGCCTCCGGCTGCGGCTCGAAACCGCGGGCGGCCAGGGCACCGGCGGTCCGCTCGAGCTCACCATCTCCCTGCCCGTCGTACGCCGCACCGTCACGGTGACCTGCCGCGCGGGCCTCCTCGGCCAGCGCCGAAGGGAGGTCGGTACCGCCCAGCGAGCGTTCGACCGCGGCGGCCAGGACATGGCCGACCAGGTCGTACTCCCGGTCGGGCAGCGACACCGCCACCTCTCCCTCCCCGCGGCGGTAGATGTTGGCGGGGCGGCCGGCGCCCGGGCCGCTGCGGCCGGTCAGTCGCCGCTGCTCCACGACCAGCAGCCCCGCGTCCACGAGCTTGTCGAGGTGGAACCGGGCGACGTGGGGCGCCACCGCCGCCACGCGGGCGGCCTCCTCACGCCCGAGACCGTCGGCGTGGGCAACGACAGCGTCATAGAGCCGTCGGCGTACCGGGTCTGCCAGCGCACCGATCGCGGAGTACGCGTCGCCCATCGGCCCTCCTCTTCGCCGGGCACCTTGACACAGGTTTCTATCAGAGATACTACTCTCAGTTACAGTTCCAGGTCCACGACCCAGGAGGAGCCATGGTCGAAGCCGTCGCCGAGGCCAGATGGCGTCCCCGGATCACGCACGAGCCGTCGCCTGTCGACCTCGACGCGGCCGAGCGCGCCGCCGCCGACATGCTCGCCGCGCTGGGGCTGCCGGTGGACTCCGAGGACATGTTCGAGACCCCACGCCGGCTCGTACACGCCTACGCCGAGATGCTCACGCCCCCGGAGTTCGACTCCACGACGTTCCGCAACACCGCCGGGTACGACGAGCTGGTCCTGGTCAGCGACATCCCCGTCCGGTCCTTGTGCGAGCACCACCTGCTCCCCTTCACCGGTCTGGCCCACGTCGGCTACCTGCCCGGCGACCGGATCCTGGGGCTGTCGAAGTTCGCCCGCACCGTGGAGTTCTTCGCCCGCCGTTCACAGACCCAGGAGCGGCTGACCACCGAGATCGCCGACCACCTCCTGGACCGGCTGCAGCCGCACGGCGTCGGAGTCGTGGTCGAGGCCGACCACACCTGCATGACGCTCCGGGGCGCTCGCGCCGAGGGAGCCCGCACGGTCACCGCCGCCCTGCGCGGTCGGCTGCGGGAGGACCCCGCGACCCGTGCGGAGTTCCTCTCCCTCACCCGCGACCGGGCCGCCCGGTGAGCGGCGAGCCGATCGTCCTGGTCGGAGGCGGGCTGGCGTCCGGCACGGCGGTCCGCGAGCTCCGCTCGCAGGGGTACGAGGGGCCGCTGGTGCTGTTCGCCGGCGAGCACCACCTGCCGCACGAGCGCCCGCCGCTGTCGAAGGGCTACCTGCTGGGGCAGGACCCCGTGGAGAGCACCTTCGTCAACGACGCCGGTTGGTACGCCGACCACGACGTCGACCTCCGGCTCGGAGTCACCGTCGACACCCTCGACGTCGGCGGGCACACCCTGCGGGCCGGTGGCGAAGACCTCACCTGGTCGGCCCTCCTCATCGCCACCGGCGCGACCCCGCGCAGGTTCGTGCCGGCCGACGGGGCCGCCGTACCGGTCCACGACCTGCGCACGATCGACGGCGCCACCGCGCTGCGCGGCGCACTGGTCGAGGGATCCTGGATCGGGATCGTCGGCGGCGGTTGGATCGGGCTCGAGGTCGCGAGCGCGGCCCGCCAGCGTGGTGCCGAGGTCGTCGTCCTCGAGGCGCTCGACCAGCCGCTGCGCAACGTCCTCGGTCCGGAGGTCGGTGCGCTCTTCGCCCGCCTGCACCGAGAACGTGGGGTCGACGTCCGCACCGGCGCGCAGATCGAGGCGATCGCCCGAGGCTTCGACGGCGCGACGGTCAGGTTGGCCGGCGGCGACACGCTCACCGTGGACCACCTGGTCGTCGGCGTCGGCGTCGTCCCCACCACCGGCCTGGCGATCGCGGCCGGGATCGCCGTGGAGAACGGGATCCTGGTCGACGCCGGCCTGCGGACCTCGGCGCCCGGCGTGCTCGCGGCCGGCGACGTCGCGAACGTCGACCACCCGG
>JAHEXO010000409.1 GCA_023252065.1 Nocardioides sp.
CGTTCGACGGAGACGGGATAGTCGCGGGTCAGGGTGAAGTCGGCGCGGGCGAGTCGGCGCTCCAGGGTCATGGAGAGGTCCTATCGCGTGAAGGTGACGTGGATCGTGCCGCTCTCGGCAACCTCCGTCGTCACGTCATGGCTGAGCTCGAGGCCGCGCAGGTCGTCCCACACACGATGACCCCGGTCCAGCAGGATCGGGGCGATCATGACGTGCAGGTCGTCGACCAGGCCGGCACGCAGGAAGTCGCGCGCGGTGCTGATGCCACCACCGACGCGCACGTCCAGACCACCGGCTGCCTCGGTCGCCTCGGCGAGCACGTCCTCGACGGCGGCGCTGCGGAAGTGGAACGTCGTACCGCCCTGCATCGGGATCGACGGCCGCGGTGCGGTGTGGGTGAGGACGAAGACAGGGGTGCCGAACGGCGGCTGGTCGCCCCACCAGCCCTTCCAGTCCGGGTCGTCGGGGAAGGAGTGCAGGCCGAACATCGCCGCCCCGATGATCTCGGCGCCGACGCCCTCGAAGTGCGCGGCGGCATGGGCGTCGTCGATGCCGGTGGTGCCGGCGCCGCTGGTGTCGCCGAAGATGCGCTCGCGGAAGGTGCGGGTCGCGGCGTACGCCTCGGTCAGGGGTGCCCAGTCCTCCCCCATCGGGTTGTCGGAGGCGGGGTCGGCCTTCGTGGTGTAGCCGTCGAGCGAGGCGAACAGGTCGATGCGAACGCGGGTCATGTCAGGTTCCCTTCGGGCTGGTGCGGGTCAGGTGGATGCCGAGCCGGTCGGCCTGGCGTTCGGCCGGGGTGCGCTGCTCGCCGAGCCACAGGTGCAGGACGTCGAGGGCGCCCGGCCGCAGGCTCACGGTGCGGACGCGTCCGTGCTTCTGCGACGTGACCACCCCCGAGTCCTCGAGGACGCGCAGGTGCTGCATGAGCGACGGCAAGGCCATGGCGAACGGCGCCGCGAGCTCGGTCACGACGGCCGGGGCCTTCGCCAACCGTTCCACGACGGCGCGGCGAGTGGGATCCGCGAGAGCGCGGAGCACGGCGTCGAGCTCTTCGTGATACTTAGGCACGCGCCTAACTATTGGTGACGGGGAGCGATCCGTCAACCGGGCGACCGTGCCTCACCGGACCCACTCCCCACCGCGCATCACCCGGCTGACCCGCCAGTCGCGGTCGAGCACCACCAGGTCGGCACGAAGGCCGGTTGCCAGGCTGCCGCGGTCGTCCAGGCCGAGAAGGGCGGCGGGGGTGGAGGTGGCTGCGGCCACCGCAGCGAGGGGATCGACGCCGGCATGCACCACGCAGTGGCGGACCAGGTCGGCCGCGTGCGACGTACCTCCCGCGAGCGACGGCGGCTCGCTGCGCGTCCACGCCCGCCCTTCCTCCACCCGCACGTGCACGGACCCGAGCTCGTAGTCGCCGTCGGGCATCCCGGCAGCTGCCATCGCGTCGCTGACGAGTACGACGTGCCGCCCGGGGTCCAGGGCGAACACCAGGTGCACAGTCTCGTCTGCGAGGTGCACGCCGTCCGCGATGAGCTCCACGTGGGTCGCCCCGCGGGTCAACGCGTCCAGGGAGGCGGCGACCGGGCCCGGCCGCCGATGGTGCAGGGGCTCCATGCCGTTGAACAGATGGGTGACCAGGGGTCGTCGGAGTGACCTCAGCGCTTCGCCGAAGGCCAGGGCGTCGGCGCCGGTGTGGCCGAGGCCTACCACGACCCCCGAGTCCTCGAGCAGCTCGGCGGCCGCGGAAGCACCTGGCAGCTCCGGAGCGAGCGTCACCATCCGGACCGTCGGACGAACGCCGTCGTGGCTGCCGGCCGCCAGCCAGGTGTCGAGCTCGTCGGACGAAGGCAGGCGCAGCTGGGCCGGGTCGTGCGCGCCCCGGTGCTCAGGGTCCAGGAAGGGTCCTTCGACGTGGCAGCCGACGAACGGGGACCCCGTGGCCGCGACCGAGGCGATCGCCGCGATCGCGCCGACGAGGTCGGGAGTCGGCGCACTCACCAGACTGGCCAGCATCGTGGTGGTGCCGCGGGAGAGGTGGTGCGCTGCGACGGACGCGACCTCGGCCGGGTCGTGCGAGGCGACGCTGTGGCTCCCGCCGCCGTGGCAGTGGATGTCGACGTACCCGGGCACGACCGTGTCGACCGCCTCGGGGGCCGGCCCGGACCAGCCCGAGGCCGGACCGACGTAGCCGAGAGTGCCGTCGGGGCGGACCTCGAGCACGCCAGGATCCAGCATCCCGGCAGTCGTCACGAGCCGCCCGGTCAGCACCGCGGTCACGACTCAGGCGCCCAACCGTCACGAGCCAGGAGCGCGGCACCGATCAAGCCGCCGCGGTCTCCGAGGGCTGACACGGCCACGTCGGCGGGATGGACGAGGGTGACCCGCTGCCGGAGCGCGACCCGCAGGGGGTCGAGCAGCTGGTCGCCGGCCCGGCTGAGTCCACCGCCGATCACCACCAGGGCCGGGGCGACGACCAGTGACACGATGCCGAGCCCGTCCGCGAGCGCCTCGACCGCCTCCTGCCACACCTGTCGCGCGAGGGCGTCCGTGGTCAGCCGAGCAGCGACGTCCTGGGCGCCGGTGACCGGATTCCCGCTCAGACCGGTGTAGCGGCGGGCGATTGCCGATGCGGAGGCGACCGCTTCGAGACACCCGTCCCGACCGCATGCGCACGGCACTCCCGGCCGAACGGTCAAGTGCCCGACCTCCGCCGTCTCGCCGCGGTGCCCGGTCACCAGGCGTCCCCCGGAGACGATCGACGCTGCGATCCCGGTGCCGATGGGCACGAACGCCAGGTCCTGCGTTCCGACACCCGCACCGAGCCGGTGCTCGGCGACGCCGCCGGAGGCGACGTCGTTGGCGATCCGGACCGACAGCCCCCATCGGTCGCCGAGAGACCTGACGAGCTCGAGGTCGCGCCACCCGATGTTGGCGCTGTACGCCGCGATGCCGGCCTCGCGGTCGACCAGGCCCGGGACGACGACGCCGGCACCGACCACCGCGGTCTCGGGCCGCTGCGCCAGCAGGGCACTACCGACCAGGGCGACCGCATCGCGTGCGCTGCTCCCATGAGGTGTGGCCCGGCGCTCGGTGGCCACCACGGCCCCCGCGCGGTCGACCAACGCCGCCTTGATTGTCGTCCCGCCGACGTCGACGGCAAGTGCGAGATCGTCATCGTCGTCCACCGCGCAAGAATGTCATGGTGGACCTGTGACCGAACGACGCGAGGATGCGGCGCGAGCCCGAACAGTCCAGAGATGCTGAGCTGACACCATGGTCTCCACGCCTTTCTCGGCGGCGAGGATCCGCCGCACCGTCGTCACCCTGCCGTCGGCGACCCTCGGTCCCGCCAGCCCGTTGCCCCGGTTCACCCGGCTGCGCGAGCTGCCCTTCCCCGTCCTCGACCCTGGCGTCCCGCCGGACATGCTCGAGCGGATGGTCTACGGCAGGC
>JAHEXO010000410.1 GCA_023252065.1 Nocardioides sp.
GGCGAGGGCCTGCTCGAGGACGGCGAGTACGACCGTCTCTCCGGTGCCCTGGGCTTCACCGAGAAGACGGTGTCGACGGTCAACCTGCCCATACCCTCGCTCCGGACCGTACGACGCGGATCGACCGGGGCGGACGTGTAGGCGCTCTGCGCGGCCACCGGGTTCAGCCGGTTCCCCGTGGTCGGCGACGACGGGGAGCTGACCGGCTACCTGCACATCAAGGACGTGCTCGAGCTCGACGAGGAGCATCGCCAGCGCGTGGTCGACGACAAGTGGGTGCGTCCGTTCGCGCTGGTGCGCTCCGACGACGCCCTCCACGAGACCCTGGAGAAGCTGCAGCGCCGCGGGGCCCACATGGCGCGCGTCGTCGACGCGACCGGCGAGACGGTCGGCGTCGCCACCCTCGAGGACGTGATCGAGGAGCTGGTGGGGGAGATCCGCGACAGTGCCCATCTCGGCGCACATCTGCGCGCCCAGCTCATGGCCCAGCAGGAGGCCCAGCAGGACCCGTCGACCCCGCCCGGCGTCTCCGGGACGCGTGGGGTGGACGGCTAGGGTGTCCCCGGCGAAGACGGGCGACGTCACGAGTTCCAGCGGATGAAGGTGCAGACGGCAGTGGTGGACGAGACCTCACGCGACCTGCGCGTGTGGACCGTCCCGAACGTGCTGAGCTTCCTACGGCTGTTGGGCGTCCCGCTGTTCCTGTGGCTCGTGCTGGTGCCCGAGGCCGACGGCTGGGCCCTCGGGGTGCTCATGCTCTCGGGCATCACCGACTACCTCGACGGCTACCTCGCCCGACGGCTCCACCAGACGTCGCGCCTGGGGCAGATCCTCGACCCCGTCGCCGACCGCCTCTACATCCTGGCGGTCGTGATCGGGCTGGCGCTGCGCGACATCGTGCCGTGGTGGTTCGCGATCATCCTGCCCCTGCGTGACGTCCTGCTGTGGGGGCTCGTCCCGGTCCTGCGCACGCGCGGCTACAGCGCCCTGCCGGTGCACTTCCTCGGCAAGGCCGCGACCTTCAACCTGCTCTACGCCTTCCCGCTGCTGCTCCTCGGTGACGGCACGAGCGCGGTCGCGACGCTGGCCAAGGTGTTCGGCTGGTCGTTCGCCATCTGGGGGATCGGGCTCTACTGGTGGGCCGGGATCCTCTACGCCTACCAGGTCTACAAGCTGGTGAAGTCCACCGACCGGAGGGCGGTGGCCCATGGCTGACACCCCGGCCCGGCCGCTGCCCGAGCACGTCACCCAGCCGCTGCTGTCCCTGATCACGCAGCGCTCCCTCGATGCCGACTACGAGCACGTGGCCGCCCGCACACGCGCTGCCGGCGGTCCGCCGGCCCGCCAGGCGCCGCGTCGTACGGCGGCCGTGGTGCTGCTCGTCTTCGGCGCCCTGGTCACGGTGGCCGCCGTCCAGACCTCCCAGAACGCGAACGTCTCCGACGCCAACCGGGCCAGCCTGATCGACCAGGTCAACGTCCGGCGCCAGGCGGTCAGCGACCTGCAGGAGCAGCTGTCCACCGAGCAGGCTCGCGTTCTGGCCCTCCAGCGGTCGATCACCGCGCAGCAGACCAAGACCCGAGCCACCCAGGCCGCCCTCGACCGCGTCGCCCAGGAGGCCGGTTTCGGCCCCGTGCGGGGCCAAGGCGTCCAGGTCACCGTCGCCAACCCACCCAACGTCGACCCCAGCCAGATGATCCGCGACTCCGACCTCGCCCTGCTGGCCAACGCCCTCTGGGCGTCGGGGGCCCAGGCGATCTCGGTGAACGGGCAGCGGGTGACCGGCTCGGGCGCCTTCCGCAACGTCGGCTTCCAGGTGCTGCTCAACTCCCAGCCGATCAACGCGCCCTACGTCTTCTCGGTGATCGGCAACCCCGGCACCCTGCCGGCCAACCTGCTCTCCACCTCCGCCGGTGCCCGCTGGTACGCGCTCAAGAACAGCCTCGGGTTTCGCTTCGACGTGACCAACGGTGGGACGATGACGGTGCCCGCGGCGCCGACGCCCACGTTGCGCTCGGCACGCCTCGCACCGACGAAGAACCTCGACCAACGCACGCAGGGGGACAGCGGCTCATGATCGCGGCACTGGGGCTTCTGGTCGGCGTGATCCTCGGCCTGATCTTCACCCCCGACGTCCCGGCGGGTCTCGACCCCTACCTGCCGATCGCGGTCGTCGCCGCGCTGGATGCCGTCTTCGGCGCCCTGCGTGCCTACCTCGAGGGGATCTTCGACGACAAGGTCTTCGTCGTCTCCTTCTTCTCCAACGTCGTCATCGCCGCCGCCATCGTCTTCCTCGGCGACAAGCTCGGCGTCGGCGGGCAGCTGTCCACCGGCGTGATCGTGGTGCTCGGCATCCGGATCTTCTCCAACGTCGCTCAGATCAGGCGGTACATCTTCCATGCCTGACCCTGCGGCTGACCCTGCGGCTGACGAGGCCGCTCCGGAGCGACTGCGGCAGGCGCTGCTGCGCCCGTCGCGGTCGCAGGTCGTGGTCGCCGTGCTGCTGGCAGTGCTGGGCTTCGCCGCGGTCACCCAGGTCCGCGCCAACACCGCGGACAACACCTACGCCGGCTACCGCGAGCAGGACCTCGTCGACGTGCTGTCCGCCCTGGCCGGGACCTCCCAGCGGGCCCAGAACCAGTTCGACCAGCTCGAGGCCGAGCGCAGGCGGCTGGAGGCCAGCCAGCGGCGGCAGAGCGCCGCTCTGAGCGCGGCGCAGACGCAGGCCCAGGAGCTGGCCGTCCTGGCCGGGCTGGTCCCGGTCACCGGACCCGGCATGCGGATGACCGTCACCGAGGGCCCGCGGCAGATCGACGTCGACTCCGTCCTCGACACGATCGAGGAGCTGCGCTCGGCGGGAGCCGAGGCGATCCAGGTCAACGGGAAGGTGCGACTGGTGGCCCAGAGCTCGGTGCAGGCCACCGACGGCTGCCTCGAGATCGACGGTACGAAGCTCAGCTCGCCCTACGTGATCGACGCGATCGGCGACCCGCGCACGCTCCAGGGGTCGCTCAGCCTCATCGACGGACCGATCGCGCAGTTCAAGGCGTCCGGCGCCACGGTCGACGTCCAGCAGCTGAAGTCGCTCGACATCACCTCGGTCCACAAGGTGCCGGGCGAGTCGTTCCCGCAGACGCCCTGACGGCGGCGGTCTCCGTGCGGGTAGCCTGCGGCTCGACGTCATCCGGTCATCCCAGCAGGAGGAGCCTCGCGTGTACCCCGACGACCTGAAGTACACCCAGGAGCACGAGTGGGTCCGCTCACCCGGTGAGGCCGAGGGCTCGGTCCGCGTCGGCATCACCGACTACGCCCAGGACCAGCTCGGCGACATCGTCTACGTCTCGCTGCCGTCGGTGGGGGAGAAGGTCGCCGCCGGGTCGGCCTGCGGCGAGCTCGAGTCGACCAAGTCGGTCAGCGACGTCTACGCGCCCGTCGACGGCGAGGTCCTGGC
>JAHEXO010000411.1 GCA_023252065.1 Nocardioides sp.
CAGCGTCATCTGTGGAGTCGGGGCCGCACGCGACCAGGCGCAGGTACGGGCGTCGAGCGACGCCGCGTAGGGCCACGCGTCGTAGAGCTCGGCGGCCTCGTACAGCGTCGACCGGTGGCAGTCGACGGGTGCGTCGCCGGTGTCCAGCGTCGGCACGACCGAGGACGGATGGACGCGGATCGACCGCCCACGGACACTGCGCACGCCCGCACTCTAGGTGGCAACGGCCGCGCCGTCAGAACGCGTGCGCCAGCAGCTCCCCGAACAGCTCGTGCTCGTCCACCTCGAGACCCTTCGCCCGGAACCACCCGCAGATGTTCGCGCAGTCGCGCAGCAGGAAGTCCATGCCCTGCGGGTTGCCGACCAGGTCGACGATCTGGGGCAGGTCGATGATCACGAGGCGCTCGCCGGCGGCGAGGATGTTGTACGCCGACAGGTCACCGTGCACGAGCCCCGCCTGCACCAGCACGGCGAGCGAGTCACGCAGCTGCTCGAAGTAGTCGAGCAGAAGGTCTCGCTCCGGCCGGGTCTGCGCCAGCCGGGGCGCGGTCTCGCCGGCGACCGTGATCCACTCCATGAGGATCTCGGTGCCGTCGATCTGCACGGGGTAGGGGACCGGGAGACCGAGGTCCCACAGCCTGACCAGGGCGCCCCACTCCGACACGGCCCACTCGCCGGCCGCGACCTCACGGCCGAACGTGCTCTTGCGCTTGAGCGCTCGGTTGTCGCGCGAGCGCTTCATCGAGCGGCCCTCGGTGTAGGACGCCGACCGGTGGAAGGTGCGGTGCTCCGGCGCGCGGTAGCGCTTGGCGGCCATCACGACCGCTTCGTCCGGGTCGCGCGGGTCGGCCCGCTCGAGCAGGAAGACGTCGGCCTCCTTGCCGGTCTTGAGGATGCCGAGGTCGGTGTCGATCGCGCCCTGGGAGGTCACGACCCAGTCCGGCCGTGGCTCGGGCCCGCGCTGCAGGGGCTCGACGGAGAGCCAGGTCGACCAGCGCTGGTCGTCGCCGAGGTCGTCGTAGGCGTCGAACTCGAACACGAACGACGGGTCGATCCCGCTGAGGGGGTCGACGTGGGTGTAGCTGTCGGTGATGAAGGCGTCGAGCGCGTCAGTGCGCGTCGGCGAAGAGAGGTGCTCCGATGACATCGGTGGTGGTGCTCCAGACGTGAGTGAGGACGGCGGTGGGCAAGCCGAAGACTTCGATCGTCACGACGTCCTCCTCTCGGTCGGGGCACGGCGAGATGCCGGGCACGCGCCGACCAGTTTCGGGATTCCGGGGGCGTCGCGTCAACTGCTTTTCCACGCGGCTAGGTTTCAGCCGTGAACCCCCGCCGGCTCCTCGTGCCCGCCCTCGCCGTCGTGACCGCCCTGGTCGTGGCGGCGCCCGTCGCTTCGCAGGGCCGCAGCGCCCCCGCGGTCGCGGGGGCGAAGGGCATCGGCGACCCCTACTTCCCCGAGGACGGCAACGGCGGCTACGACGCCCTGCGCTACGCCGTCCACGACTCCTACGGGTTCGCGCACGGCACGCTCAAGGGCTCCACCACGGTCACCCTGAGGACCACCGAGCGGCTGTCGTCGTTCGACCTCGACCTCCTGCTGCCGGTCTCGAAGGTCACGCTCTCCACGGGCAAGGCGACGTTCCGCCGCCCCGACCGGCACGAGCTGCGGATCATCCCCGCCCGTCCGATCCCGGCCGGGACGCGCCTGACCGCCACCGTCACCTACGCCGGGCACCCGGCCAGGCTCAGCTGGGGCGGCGAGAGCAACTGGGTCGCCGACGCCCACGAGGTCGCCGCGATCAACGAGCCCCACATGGCCGCCTGGTGGTTCCCCTCCAACGACCACCCGCTCGACAAGGCGGTGATGGATCTCCACATCACCGTCCCGAAGGGCAACCAGGTGGTCGCCGGCGGCCGCCTGGAGTCCGTACGGCGCGCCGCCGGCCACACGACGTACCACTGGCACGGCGGCCCGATGACCACCTACCTGGCGTTCTTCGTGGCCGGTCATCTCGCCGTCCGCTCCGGCACCTCCCACGGCCTGCCCTACTACAACGTGGTCTCCCGGCAGCTGTCGCCGGCCGCTCGGCGTGCGGCGTTCCAGGGGCTCTCCAAGACGCCCGGGATCGTGCGGTGGATCGCCTCCCGGGTCGGTCGTTACCCCTGGTCCCAGACCGGAGGCGTCGTCACCAGCCTCGATCCCGGCTTCTCCCTGGAGACCCAGACCCGGCCGACCTACCCCCGCGGCGTCTTCACCACCTTGATGGTGCACGAGCTGTCCCACCAGTGGTTCGGTGACTCGGTCTCGGTGCACCACTGGCGCGACATCTGGCTCAACGAGGGGTTCGCGACGTTCATGGAGCAGTGGTACGTGCAGGGCCACGGCGGCCAGTCCACCGGCGCCTGGCTCCACCAGACCTACGACTCGTTCCCGGCCTCCTGGGCGGTGCCGGTGGGCGACCCCGGACCGCGGCGGATCTTCGACTACGCCGTCTACGAGCGCGGCGGCATGACCCTGGCCGCCCTCCGTCAGCGGATCGGCAACACCGACTTCAGCCAGGTGATGAGATCCTGGGTCCGCCTCCACCGTGGCAGCCACGGCACGACCGCGGAGTTCGAGACCCTGGCCGAGCACGTCAGCGGGCAGGACCTCGCGTCCTTCTTCGACGCCTGGCTGGGGCAGCCGGTCAAGCCGGCGGCCACCCCGGCCAACGGTCTCTGAACCGGGTCGAGCCCTCAGCCGCCCAGCAGCGGCGCCACGATCCTCGCGAGCCGGCTCTGGCGACCGGTCCGGGCCTCCTCGTGGTCGGCCCAGGTCATGGTCCGCAGGCCGGCGTTGATCCCGAGCCAGCGCAGCGGCTCCGGCTCCCAGGCCTTCGACCGGTGGCCCACCCAGGGCAGCCGGGTCAGCTCGGTGTCGCGGTCGAGCACCAGGTCGGCGAGCGTCCGCCCGGCCAGGTTGGTGGTGCTGACGCCGTCGCTGACGTAGCCCCCCGCCCAGCCGAGCCCGGTGAAGGGGTCGAGACCCACCGACGCCGTCCAGTCGCGGGCGATCCCGAGGTTGCCGCCCCAGCGGTGGGTGATCCGAGCGTCGCGGAGCACGGGGAACAGGTCCACCAGCGTCTCGTGCAGGGAGCCGAAGACGCCGTCGTCGCGGTCGTAGGCCGGCCGCACCCGCGACCCGAAGTGGTAGGGCGCGCCACGGCCACCGAACACCAGGCGGTCGTCGGCGGTCCGCTGGCCGTAGATGATCAGGTGGCGCTGGTCGCTGAACGTCTCGCGCCGCCGTAGCCCGATCTGGTCCCAGGTCTCGGGCGGCAGCGGCTCGGTAGCGATGACCAGGGAGTACACCGGGATCACCTGTCGCTTCTGTCCCTCGAGCGTGCAGGTGTATCCCTCGGTCGCGCGGATCACGTTCTCGGCACGAAGGATCCCGCGGTCGGTGACCACG
>JAHEXO010000412.1 GCA_023252065.1 Nocardioides sp.
TGACCGGCGTACGACGGACCGGGGTTGCCCAGGCCCACGACGAGCCAGACGTCGGTCGCGTCAGTCATGTCGTGGCCCTGAGAGCTCGGCGTCGCGTCGGTCGGGGCGCCACGGCGACGCAGCCACCCCGGCCGACGCGGGAGCTTCACTCGGCGGGGTCGCCCTCGGCCTGGGCGGTCTCGCCCTCGGCGGCGGGGGCGCTCTCGGCGCCCTGGGCGGCCTCGTCGCTCTCCTCGTGGACGATGCCGGCCTCGGCCTCGGCCTCGGACAGCTCGGCCTCGAGCTGCTCGGCGGACTGCGCCTGGGTCACGTTGACGACCAGCGTCTCCGGGTCGACGAGCAGCGTGGTGCCCTCGGGCAGCTGCAGGTCGGAGGCGTGGATCTGGGTGCCGACCTCGGCACCCTCGACGGAGACCTCGATGTACTCGGGGATGTTGGTGGCTTCGGCCTCGACCTGCACGGTGGAGTTCTCGGTGACCACGAGGGTCTCGGAGACGGCATCGCCGACGACGTGCACCGGCACGTCGACGGTGACCTTCTCGCCCTTGCGGACCGCGACGAAGTCGATGTGCTCGAGGACCCGGCGGACCGGGTCGACCTGGACCTCACGGGCCAGGGCCAGCTGGCCCTTGCCGTCGATGTCGAGCTCGAGCAGCGCGTTGGCGCCGCCGTGCTTGAGCGCCATCATCGTGTCGTGGCCCGGCAGCGTCAGGTGGATCGGGTCGTTGCCGTGGCCGTACACGACAGCGGGGATCTTGTGGTCGCGACGGATGCGCCGGGCGGCACCCTTGCCGAACTCGGTACGCAGCTCCGCGGTGATCTTCTCGGCCATGCCGGGGTTCTCCTCGTACGTCGGGGTGGCCGCGACTGTGTCCGGCCACCGAGCTATCGGTCCTCGACACGAGAAACGCCGCGCGACCGAGGCAGCGCGGCGGGAGACCAGCCGCCCTGTCGATCACGGACACCCGGGCCGACCGTCTGACCGGCCGGGCTCCCTCGCCGAGGCAACTGAAGGAGTCTAGACGCGCCGTGGGTGGCAGGCGAATCCTGAGGCTCACCCCTACGCGTGGTGAACAGAGACCGCTGGTGTCCTAGGGTCGCTCGGGTGTCTCTCACCTACGACGAGGCCCGCGCCCGGGCCTCCCGGATCTCCGAGGTCCGCTACCGGATCGAGCTCGACCTCACCTCCCGCGAGGCTTTCGGCTGTCGGACCACCGTCGACTTCGCCCTCGAAGACCCTCGCGCCACCACGTTCCTCGAGCTGACCGACGCCCAGGACCTGCGGCTGACCGTCAACGGCGCACCCGTCCGGTCGCCGTCGTACGACGGGAAGCGGATCACGCTGCACGACCTCGCGCCGCGCAACGAGGTCGTGGTGGAGGCGCGCATCCCCTACGTCAACGACGGCGACGGCATGCACACCTTCACCGACCCCGCGGACGACGCGACCTACGTCGCCGCCTACGCCGGCATGGACCTGGCCCAGAAGGTCTTCGCGTGCTTCGACCAGCCCGACCTGAAGGCCCCGATGTCGGTGTCCGTGGTGGCGCCCGGCGACTGGACCGTGATCGGCAACGGCCGGCTGGAGTCGCACGAGGGCGGCACCTGGGCGTTCACGACGACGCCGCCGATCTCGACGTACCTCTTCACCGTCTGCGCGGGTCCGTGGCACTCGCGCACGTGGGAGCACGCCGGGCTGCCGTTCGGCTGGCACGCCCGGGCGTCGCTGGGCGACGAGCTCGACCGCGACTTCGACAACATGCGCGAGGTCACGGAGGCGTGCTTCGACTTCTACACCAGCACCTTCGACGAGCCCTACCCGTTCGACTCCTACGACCAGGTGATGGGCCCGGGCCACAACTGGGGCGCGATGGAGACCGCCGGGTGCGTGACGTTCCGCGACGAGTACCTCCCGCGCAACGAGCCCGACGCCGGCGAGCTGGTCGACCGCGCGACCGTGATCGCGCACGAGATGGAGCACATGTGGTTCGGCGACCTGGTGACCATGAAGTGGTGGCAGGACACCTGGCTCAACGAGTCGTTCGCCGACTACATGGGCTACCGGGTGGCCCACGAGGCGGGCGTGCTCGGGTCGTGGCCCGACTTCTCGCTCAACCGCAAGCCGTTCGCCTTCTCCGCGGACGGGCGGCGCTCGACGCACCCGATCGCCGAGGACGCCGAGCACCTGGTCGACGTCGACACGGCGTTCACCAACTTCGACTCGATCACCTACGCCAAGGGCGCGTCGGTGCTGCTGCAGCTGGTGACGTGGCTCGGCTGGGACACCTTCGTCGCCGGCACCAACCGCTACCTGACCAAGCACCGCTTCGGCAACGCCGAGCTGGCCGACTACCTCGATGCGCTCGACTCGGTCACCGACCGTGACGTGCGAGGGTGGGCGCAGGCCTACCTGCGGACGACCGGCTACGACACCGTCCGGGTGACCCGCGACGGTGACGTGCCGGTGCTGACCCGTGAGGGCACCCGGCCCCACCGGTTCAGCGTCGCCGCCCTCGAGGGCAGCTCGGTGCGTGAGACCCGGCTGGTCGACCTGGCCGCGGACCCGGTGGCGCTGCCCGACTTCGCGGGTGCGCCGGTGATCCCCAACGCCGCCGACGAGGCCTACGCCGCGGTGCTGCTGGACGACCACTCGTGGCAGAGCGTGGTCGACCAGCTCGCGGCGCTGCCGGACCCGCTGGTGCGGGCCGTGACGTGGACCAACGCCCTCACCCGCGTGCGGCTCGGGCTCGCGCCCGTGGCCGACTTCCTCGACGTCGTACGCCGGCACCTGGGCGACGAGTCAGACCCCGTCGTCTTCGACGGCGTGCTGCGCCGGCTGATGCGGCAGGTGCCGCAGTGGACCGCGCCCGAGTCGTGGGCCGACGCCGAGCGGGTCGTGGCCGAGGTGTGCCGGCGGGTCCTGGACAGCGGCGACGCCGATCGGCGGTTGACCGCGCTGCGGCGCCTCGCGGAGACCTCCGCCGACGTCGACCTGCTGCAGGGGTGGCTCTCCAGCGGCGTCGCCGATGACGGCCTCGCAATCGACCGCGACACCCGCTGGCTCGTCGTACGGCGTCTGGGGGTCCTCGGCGCAGCCGGTGCCGAGCTGATCGCGGCCGAGGCGGCCGCCGACCACTCCTCCAACGGCCACCAGGCCTCGCTGACCGCGCTCGCCAGCCGCCCTGAGGCGTCGGCCAAGGCCGAGGCGTGGGCGCGGCTGGTGGACCCCGCGGTGTCCAACCGCGACTTCGAGGCGCTGGTGGCAGGGCTGTGGACCTCCGGCCAGGCCGACCTCTGCGCGCCGTACGTCCAGCGCTACCTCGAGGAAGCCCCTGCGCTGGCCGCGCGCGGCCAGGCGTTCGCCTCCGACGTGGCCTTCGCTGCGCCGAGGTTCCCGATGGCGATGGACCGGCTCCGGGCGTTGCGTGACGACCTCGAGGCCGCCGC
>JAHEXO010000413.1 GCA_023252065.1 Nocardioides sp.
CGGCCGTGGCGCGTCGGGCCGGGCTGAGCACCTCGGAGCTGCACTCGCTGCGGCACCTGATGGAGATGCCGCAGAGCCCCGGCGACCTGGCCCGGGCCCTGAAGGTGACGTCGGCAGCCTCGTCCGGGGTGGTCGACCGGCTGGTCGCCCACGGCCATGCCGAGCGCCGGCCCCATGGCGGCGACGGCCGCCGGACCGAGGTGGTCATCACCGACTCGGGTCGCCAGGAGGTCTTCGCGCTGCTGGCCCCCATGTTCACCGCGCTCGCCGCGCTCGACCGCAGCCTCGACGACCCCGACCGCGAGGTCGTCGACCGCTACCTGCACGGCGCGATCGCGGCGCTACGGACCCTGCTGTAGGAGTTCTCCCCAGGTTCGCACCGACCCCTGGTGCAGGTCGCGGGCGGGGTGTACCGTACTGCTTGTTCGAACACCTGTTCGATCACCCGGCCACCGGTGAGGGCGACCTCGACCCCCGTCCTCACCGGCCCGGGACCACCCGGGGTCGACCGAGCGTGGGAGAAGCATGAGGCGCTACGACGATCCCGTCGAGACCCGGATGGGTCTGGTGTCGGGCATGGAAGGTCCCGAGCAGTTCCTGTGGCGGGGCCGGTTGTGGAAGGTCCGGGCGGTGCTGGCCCACTGGGTCGAGACCGGCCCGTGGTGGCAGTCCGGCAGTGCCCGGGCGGTGATCGGCTCCGACGAGGCCGCCGGTGCCGCCGGTGCCGCCGCCGACGTCCGTGCTGCTGACCTCCTGGGGGAGCGCGAGCTGTGGCGGGTCGAGGCCGGTCGGGGTGCGATGCCCGGTCCCGACGGTGGGGTCTTCGACCTCGCCTTCGACTGGAGCGACGGGCGCTGGGCGCTCGTCGGCTGCGTGGACTGAGGTGAGCCAGATGACCGGTCCGTTCTCCCTGCCTGCCACCACCCACGCCTACCTCGCCCGGGCCGCCGACTCGCTCCACGAGGCCGTCGTCGCTCCTGACGTCCCCACCCGCTACGCCTGTGCCCACGTCGCCGCGCTCCGCGCCGCCGCCGCGCTGCTGGCCGCCCGGGCCAGGCCCGCCGGCTCGCCCGGTGCCCGCCGTCGTCCGCAGAAGAACGCCTGGGTCCTCCTCAGCGAGGTCGCTCCCGAGCTGAGCGAGTGGGCCACCTTCTTCGCGGCCGGTGCCGCCAAGCGGGCCGCGGCCGAGGCCGGGTCGACCCGCGCGGTCACCGAGCGCGAGGCCGACGACCTGGTCCGCGACGCCGACCGGTTCCTGGCCGTGGTCGAGCAGGCGCTGGGGCTGATGCCCCACGTCGCCGCGCCCCAGCTCTGCGTCCTCGCCGACTCCCGCCACCCGTCAGCCCATCCGTCAGCCCATCCGTCAGCGCGGTCCGCCCGCGTGGCCCGAGCCGGCTAGACGGCGGCCGATGGATCCCTTCGTCCACCTCCACGTGGCGTCGGGCTACTCCCTGCAGTACGGCGCGTCGCTGCCCCACGTCCTGGTCGAGCGGGCCGCCGAGCAGGAGATGGACACCCTCGCCCTCACCGACCGCGACGGCACCTACGGTGCGGTCAAGCACGCCCTGGCCTGCCGTCGGGCCGGCATCCGGCCGGTCCTCGGGGTCGACCTCGCGGTCCGGCCGGTCCTCGGGGCGCCGCCGGGGTCCGGGCGCGACCCGCGTCCCCGCACCCCGGTGCGGGGCGGCGCGTTCCGTGACGACCGGCTGCTGCCGCGGGTGACCTTCCTGGCTCATGCGGGGGGAGGCGGCGGCGACGGTGGCCGGGCGGGCTGGGCGGCGGTGTGCCGGCTGGTCTCCGCGGTCCAGCTGTCCGGTGAGCGGGGCACGCCGGTCGCCGACCTGTCGCTGCTCGCGCCCTGGCTCGAGAGCGGCGACGTGATGGTGCTGCTCGGGCCCACCTCCGAGCTCGGCGCGGCGGTGGCCCGACGCCGCGACGACCTGGCCCGTGCCGCGCTCGAGCCGTGGCTCGAGATCGTCCCGCGCGACCACCTCCTCGTCGAGCTGGTCTCCCACCGGCTGCCCGGGTCCGCCACGACGTGGGGTCCCGGCACCACCCCCCACGCCGCCCGGATGGCCGGGTTCGCCCGCAGCGTCGGGCTGGGGGCGGTGCTCAGCAACGCCGTCCGCTACGCCGACCGCCGCGACGCCCCGGTCGTCGACGTCCTCGACGCCGCTCGCCGGCTGGTGGCCCTCGACCGGCGTCACGTCGACCGCGGCAACGCCGAGGGCTTCCTCAAGTCCGGCAAGCAGATGGCCGAGGTCGCCGAGGAGATCGCCCGGCTGGCCGGCCTCGGCGACTCCGAGCGCGAGGCCCATCGGCTGCTGGCCCACACCCGGCTGGTCGGCGACCGCTGCGCCCTCGACCTGCGCGCCGACCTCGGGCTGGGCGAGATCCACTTCCCGGAGTTCGACCTGTCGACCTCCTTCCGGGCCGACCTGCGCCCCTCCTCGACCACCGGCTCGCCGGCCGACGACCTGCTCCGGGCGCGCTGCGAGGGCGCGATCGGCCGTCGCTACGGCAGCGCCCCGCGCCAGCGCATCTGGAAGCGGCTCGACGACGAGCTGGAGATGATCCGCGGCCTGGGCTACGCCTCCTACTTCCTGACCGTCGGCGACGTCACCGACCTGATCCGCGAGATGGGGGTGCGGGCGGCCGGCCGCGGCTCGGGTGCCGGCTCGCTGGTCAACTACCTCCTCGGCATCTCCGGGGTCGACCCGATCCGCCACGGCCTGCTCATGGAGCGGTTCCTCTCCCCGCTGCGCGCCTCGTTGCCCGACATCGACGTCGACGTCGAGTCCGCCCGGCGCGAAGACATCTACCGCGCGATCCTCGACCGCTACGGCGGCGAGCGCTGCGTGTGCGTCTCGATGATGGACACCTACCGCGTCCGCCACGCCGTCCGTGACGTCGGCGGTGCGCTCGGCATGCCACCCGGCGAGACCGATGCGATCGCCAAGGCCTTCCCCCACATCAGCGCCCGCGACGCCCGGATGGCGATGCGCGACCTGCCCGAGCTCCGGGCCGCCGGGCTCGGCCACGAGCGCCTCGACCTGTTCTTCGACCTCGTCGAGCGGCTCGACGGGCTGCCTCGCCACATCGCCGTCCACCCGTGCGGGGTGCTGCTCTCCGACGCGACCCTGCTCGACCGCACCCCGGTCGAGGCCAGCTTCGTCGGGTTCCCGATGAGCCAGTTCGACAAGGACGACGTCGAGGACCTCGGCCTGCTCAAGCTCGACGTGCTCGGCATCCGGATGCAGTCCTCGATGGCCCACGCGGTCGCCGAGATCAGGCGCACCGACGGCGTCGAGATCGACCTCGACGACCTGCGCCAGGTGCCGCTCGACGACCCGGCGACCTACGAGCTGATCTCCTCGGCCCGGACCCTGGGGATGTTCCAGATCGAGTCACCCGGCCAGCGCGAGCTGGTCGGCAAGTCCGGG
>JAHEXO010000027.1 GCA_023252065.1 Nocardioides sp.
ACAGCAGCGAGCCCACGGTGATCACGGCGACGACCACCAAGGTGACGGTGGCGGGGTCGCGGCGCGTCGCCGGGCCGAGCCAGCGGACGACGGCGACGGCGACGATCAGCACCAGGCCGGCGAGCATCAGCCACAGCGTGCCGCCGTACCCCTCCTTCATCGCCACCGCGACGGCCCCGATGCGCGCGGTCACGCCTCGTCCGTGGGTGTAGCGGAGGTTGAGCAGGAGGAAGCCGTCCAGCAGGTCGTGGAGCGCGCCGTACGCCGCGAAGTAGGCCAGCAGGACCGCAACCGGGATGGCGCCTCCGATGGCCAGCCGCACCAGGTCCTTCAGCCTTCGTCCGGGTCCGACCAGCAGGATGCCGAGCACGGCGCCCACAAGCAGGGGGAGGAACGCGACCTGCAGGGTCAACGTGGCCAGGCTGATCGACATCCCGGTGAGCAGCCAGCGCCGGTGCGACAGCGCCCAGATCGCACACAGGATGAAGAGCACCATCGGCGTCTTCTCGCGCGGACCGTCCGTGGCGAGGTCGATGAAGCCTTGGAAGCTGAGCATCGTCGCGGCAGCTGCCAGGCCGGCGGTCCTGGAGCCGAAGAGGTCGCGAGCCACGATGTAGGTGACCACCACCGAGGCCACCGCGATCACCATGTACCAGGCGCGCATCCCCACGAGCTCGTTGCCGCCGATGAAGCGGGCGGCGACGATCCCGGGAACGGGCAGCATGTGGGCCAGCGGACCGGCCCGGTTGACGATCCCGACGTATGGCGGCTCGCCGGCCAGCACCTGCCGCGCGCCGTACGCGTAGACGCCGAGGTCGCGGGTGAGTAGACCGTGGAAGCCGTGGAGCGCGTAGGTCACGAGCGAGACTGCAGCCACGGCCACGACCAGCGGGTCGAAGCGCCGGTACCAGGCGCCGGCTGCTTCGGCGCCGGCATCCGCGGACTCGTCGTCGATCAGCTGCACCGGCCGACCCTCATGGGACACATCCTGCCCCTCCTCGACGAAACGCCGCCAGGAGGCGACGTGTCTCGCGCGGGTCGGGTCACCGGTCCACCGTGCCGAGCGCCCCACGCCGGGCCTACGGTCGTCCCTGTGACCCACACCCGGCCTCGACCGTCGTCGCCGGACCGATGACCGGCGACGACCGGCGCGGCTACGGCGACGTCCCCCTCGTCACCTCCCTGACGGAGCTGACGACCCGGGCGAGGCGGCTCCCGTCGGGCACCGCCCGGCGCATCATCGGCGTCGTCGGCAGCCCCGGAGCCGGCAAGACCACCCTGGTCGAGGCGTTGCTCCGCGCCCTGGTCCCGACCGCGGGCCTGCCGGACGAGTGGGTCGCCCACGTCCCGATGGACGGCTTCCACCTCGCCGACGCGGAGCTGCTGCGGCTGGGCCGGCTCCAGCGCAAGGGGGCCCCGGACACGTTCGACTCGGCGGGCTACGCCGCCCTGCTGCGCAGGATCCACGCCGCGCACGGGACGGGCGAGACTGTCTACGCGCCGGCCTTCGACCGCGGCCTCGAGCAGCCCGTGGCCGGCGCCATCCCCGTTCTGCCGGACTGCCGACTCGTGCTCACCGAAGGGAACTACCTGCTCCTCGAGAACGAGGCGTGGCCGCTGGTCAGGACGCAGCTCGACGAGGTGTGGTTCCTGGACGCCGACGACGAGGTCAGGCGGAGTCGGCTGGTCGGACGGCACGTGCTCTTCGGCAAGGAACCGGCCGACGCCGAAGCCTGGGTGTCGCAGGTCGACGAACCCAACGCCCGCCTCGTCGCGTCGACCCGGGACCGGGCCGACCTCGTCGTCGCAGGCTCGCTGCTGCTCACCTGAGCTCGGCCGGCGCGGGTCCCGGGCACTAGGGCCCAGGAGGCAAGGCCGTTCCCCCTCTACCGGCACCTGGTGCGCGGCGAGATGGTGGAGGGACTCGGCGACCTACGGCTGGACCAGCGTCTCTCGGAGCCAGGGCGGCCGCCGGGCAGTCCAACGGAGCGCGGTGCGCGGCAACGACGCCGACGGCGCTGCCGCTCTTCATCCCCCTCGGCCGTGGATGACCCGGCCGGGACTTCTCGAAAGTGCTCGGAGATGTCCAGACATCACTCTTTGCTCGTGCCGGCCGCGTTGCTGGCCGCCGTCCCGCTCTGCCTCGGTGCAGCCGCCACCGCTGTCGGCGCTGCTCCCCTGTTGTCGGGCGTTCCGGCATCGCACAAGCCGCTCGCCCACAACGTGATCGTGCTGCTCGACGACGGCGGCGGGTCCAACCACCACGTGGTCGGGAGCCTCTACGACACCGGCGAGCGAGCCGGTGAGGTCTACCAGGGCTTCCCGTTCCAGACCGCCATGTCGACGTACTCCTACGGCATCGTCCCGGCCGACGGGCCGTGTCCGGCCGTGCCGACGGGATACGACCCTTCCCGAGCCTGGTCGGAGTGGGACTACGTGCTCGACGGCTACACGGACTCCGCCGCGGCGGCCACGGCGATGGCCACCGGCACCAAGACCTATAACGGCGCAATCGGCGTCGACTGCCAAACGTGAGAACCTCGAGCCGAACCTCGTCGAGTCCTTCGAGGGCGCCGGGAAGTCCACCGGTCTGGTGACCACCTCGGCGGTGAGCAGCGCGAGCCCTGCGGCCTTCGCGGTCCACAACGTCAGCCGCGGTGATGAGCCGGGCATCTCGACCGCCATGGTCGAGGCCACCGGTCTCGACGTGGTCATGGGCGTCGGCCACCCCTTCTACGGATGGAGCAACAACCCGCTGGCCAAGCCCCAGTACAACTTCATCAGCAAGCGGGCCTGGGACGAGCTGGTCGCGGGGACCCCGAAGAGCGATGCCGACGGCGACGGCGTCCCGGACGCGTTCACCCTGGTGCAGACCCGGGACGAGTTCCGGGCCCTCATGTCCGGGGACACCCCGAAGCGCGTCTTCGGCGTGCCGGAGGTGCACCGGAACCTCCAGGCCGACCGCGCCGGAGAAGCGATGGCGGACCCGTACGTCGTTCCGTTCCTGGAGGCGGTCCCCACCCTGTCGGAGATGACGCTCGGAGCGCTGAACGTCCTCGACCAGAACCCGAAGGGGTTCTTCCTGATGGCGGAGGGCGGCGGCACCGACGTCACAGCAGGCGCGAACGAGCCCGGGCGGCTGGTGGAGGAGGAGGTCGCCTTCGACCGCACGGTCGACGCCGTCAACGGCTGGGTCAAGCAGCACAGCAACTGGGGCCAGACCCTGCTCGTCGTGCTGTCGGACCACGAGACCGGCTACCTCACCGGCCCCGGCTCGGGACCCACCGTCGACGGTCCGGTGTGGACAGCGCTGACGAACAACGGTGCGGGCGTGCTCCCAGGCCGGCAGCTCAACAGCACGCACCACACCAACAGCCTGGTCCCGGTCTTCGCGAAGGGTGACGCAGGTCGGCTCCTCCGCACGATGGTGGTCGGGACCGATCCGGTGCACGGCTCCTACGTCGACAACACCGCCATTCACCTCTTCCTGCTGGAGGCTGCCGCCGTCGGGTGACTCCGAGGTCCACCGGCGGGTGCCAGGATGTCCGGATGCAGGATCGCGGGGGGCCGCTGGAGACCGTGTCGCAGGTGGTTGCCGGACTCGGGGTGACCTTCGCAGTGTTCGACGAGCACACCCAGGACTCCGGCCACATCTCCTACGGCATCCAGACCCCCGGCGGACTCCGCGTCTTCGCCAAGACGTCGGGCGGATCGGAGGACAGTCCGGGCGGCACGAGCCGAGCGGCTAGGGCCGACGCCCTGCGTCGCGTGGCGGCCATCCACCGCGAGGTCGACCATCCCGCCCTGGTCGCGGTCCGCGACGTCATCGAGGCCGGCGACGGGGTGGTCGTCGTCCACGACTGGTTCGACGGCGAGCTGCTCCACGCCCCGGCGGCGCGTCGCCAGGACCCGGCCGAGGCACACCACCGCTTCCAGGTCCTGCCCGCGCCGGAGATCGTGGATGCGCTCGACCAGGTGCTCGCCCTGCACGTCGCCCTCGAGGAGGCCGGCCTGGTCGCGGGTGACTTCAACGACGGGTGCCTGATGTACGACTTCGGCACCCGGGAGATCAAGGTGATCGACCTCGAGTGCTACCGCAGGGGTGCCTACCTCAACGACCGGGGCCGGCTCCCGGGCTCCACCCGGTTCATGGCCCCGGAGGAGCACGAGCTCGGCGCCACCATCGACGGCCGGACCACGGTCTTCAACCTGGGGCGTCTGGTCGAGCTGTTCCTGCTCGGTCACCATGACCTGCCGCGCATCGCAGCCGTGGCCGCCCGAGCGACCGCTGCCGACCCCGGCGACCGGCCGGCCTCGGTGGCCGACCTCCACGCCGCCTAGTCGGCCGCACGGCTCGAGATCAGGCCGGCAACCCCCGACGACGTCGCGGAGCTCGCGCGCATCGAGGTCGAGGCCGGCCGCCTCTTCCTGACCGTCGACATGCCGCTCGTGGCCGGCGACGAGGTCGACGAGGCCGAGCTCCGGCACTCGATCGCCGAGCAGCGGGTCTGGGTGGCGTCGTACGACGACGCGGTCGCGGGCTACGTCGAGGCCTCGGTCGCCGACGGGCGGGCACACGTCGACCAGGTGTCGGTGCGGCCCGCCGCCGGACGCCGCGGCATCGGCCGCGCGCTGGTCCGCCACGTCGAGGCGTGGGGGCGCGAGCGCGGCCTCGACGGCACCACCCTGACCACCTTCCGCGACGTCCCGTGGAACGGGCCCTACTACCGCCGGCTCGGCTACCGCGAGCTGGCCGAGGCAGAGGTCGGACCCGAGCTCCGGACGATCATGGAGCGTGAGGCGACCTGGCCCGGCATCGTCCCGGAGCTGCGCTGCGCCATGCACCGACCTCGGGACCGGCCAGCGGGTGCGGCGCCCCGTGACGCGGGAGGCGCCCCAGGCGTAGAACTCTCCTGACAGGGTCTCGGGAACTCCGACGAGGGAGCGCACATGTCATCTGCCACCGACCAGCTGCGTGCCGCGCGCGACGGGCTGCTCGCCGTACGCGAGGACTACGCCGCCGCGGTCCGCGACTTCCGCTGGCCCGACGTGGGTGAGACCTTCAACTGGGGCATCGACTGGTTCGACGAGATCGCGCGCGGGGTCGACCGCGCTGCTCTCGTCATCGTGGAGACGGACGGCACCCACAGCCAGGTGTCCTTCGACGACATGCGGCGGCGGTCCAACCGGCTGGGTCGCTGGCTGGCCGGGCGGGGCGTGGCCAAGGGCGACGCGGTGGTCGTCATGCTCGGCAACCAGGTCGAGCTCTGGGAGACGATGCTGGCGGTGATGAAGCTCGGTGCGGTCATCATGCCGACCACCACTGCCGTCGGGCCGGCCGACCTGCGCGACCGCCTCGACCGGGGTCGGGCGCGGCACGTGGTCTGCAACGCCGCAGACGTGGACAAGTTCGACGAGGTGCCGGGTGACTACTCGCGCTTCTCCGTCGGCGACGCCGACGGCTGGGCCGTGATCAGCGATGCGTCCGGGGAGGACGACGGCGACCTCGAGCACCCCGGCACCGCACCTCAGGACCGGCTTCTCCTCTACTTCACCTCCGGCACCACCAGCCTGCCCAAGCTCGTGGAGCACACCCAGGTCTCGTACCCCGTCGGCCACCTGACGACGATGTACTGGCTGGGGGTGAAGCCGGGCGACGTGCACCTCGCCATCTCGTCACCCGGGTGGGCCAAGCACGCGTGGTCGTGCTTCTTCGCGCCGTGGCTCGCCGAGGCGACCGTGTTCTGCTACAACTACGCGCGCTTCGACGCCGCCGCGCTCCTCGACCAGCTCCACACGCATCGGGTCACCTCGTTCTGCGCCCCACCGACGGTGTGGCGGATGCTCATCAATGCCGACCTGTCCGGCGGCCGGGGCTCCCTGCGCGAGGTGCTGGCCGCGGGTGAGCCGCTCAACCCCGAGGTGATCGCCCAGGTGCAAGACACGTGGGGCCTCACCGTCCGCGACGGCTTCGGCCAGACCGAGATGACCGCCGCGATCGGCAACAGCCCGGCCCAGCGGCTGATCCCCGGCTCGATGGGCCGGGCCCTGCCCGGCGTCCCGGTCGTGCTGGCGGACCCTGTGTCGGGCGAGCGGCTCGCCGGCGCCGGAGCCGAGGGCGAGATCTGCCTCGACCTGGTCGGACCCACCGGCCGGCCGCTGCCGCTGATGACCGGCTACCAGGGTGACCCCGAGCGCAACGACGACGCGATGGCCGGCGGGCTCTACCACACGGGTGACGTCGCGACCCTCGACGCGGACGGGTACATCACCTACATCGGACGCACCGACGACGTGTTCAAGTCCTCCGACTACAAGATCAGCCCGTTCGAGCTCGAGAGCGTCCTGATCGAGCACCCCGCGGTCGCCGAGGCCGCCGTCGTGCCCGCCCCCGACCCGGTGCGGCTCACCGTCCCGAAGGCGTACGTCGTGCTGGCCCCGGGCTACGAGCCGACGCGCGAGACGGCGTACCAGATCCTCAAGCACGCCCGGGAGAACCTGGCGCCCTACCTGCGGGTCCGGCGGCTGGAGTTCTTCGACCTGCCCAAGACCATCTCCGGCAAGATCCGGCGGGTCGAGCTCAGGGCCCGGGAGAGCGACCTGGCGGGGTCGGGGCAGACGTCGGACGGTGAGTGGCGTGACGACCAGTTCCCCGAGCTGAAGGGTGCTGGTGCCGGCGGCTGACCGAGCCGGGCCGGATGCTCGCTCTGTTCAGGCGGTACCGACCCCGTTACCTTGACCCCTGGACACGCGGTCGGGGACTGGCGACGTGACCGGGGGGAGTTCCAGTGGCTCGACTTCTGCATCGGCTCGGCCTGCTGTGTGCTCGCCGTCCCCTGATCGTGCTCGGCATCTGGTTCGTGATGCTGGTCATGATCATCGGTGCGGTCCGCGTCGTCGGTGCCCTGACCAGCAACGACCTCTCCCTGCCGGGCACCGGGAGCCAGGAGGCCAAGGACCTGCTGGCCGAGAAGTTCCCGCCGCAGCAGAACGGCGCCAACCCGATCGTCTTCAACATCCCCTCCGGGGCGCTGACCGACTCCGAGTACCAGAAGGCGATCAACGACTCGGTCAAGGCGATCGCCAAGCAGCCGCACGTCTACAGCGTCACCAACCCCTTGAGCAGCAGCGGCCAGACCGCCGGTCTGCTGTCCAAGGGCAAGAAGACCGCGTTCGCTCCGGTCCTGATGGACGTCGCCTCCAGCGACCTCACCACCGAGATCGCCCAGAACGTCGTGGACGCCACCGAGCCCGCCCAGAAGGCCGGCGTGAAGGTGGCCGCGGCCGGCAGCATCGGCTCGACCCTGTCGACCGATGCGTCGGAGACCAGCGAGATCATCGGCATCCTGGTGGCGATGCTGATCCTCAGCCTCGTGCTGGGCAGCCTGGTGTCGATGGGGATGCCGATCCTCACCGCCGTGCTCGGACTCGGCGCGGCGCTGGCCCTGGTCGGGCTGGCCGGTCACGCCGTGTCGATCCCGTCCAGCGGCCCGACCCTGGCCACGATGATCGGCCTCGCGGTCGGCATCGACTACGCGCTCTTCCTGGTCACCCGACATCAAGAACAGCTGCGCGACGGCATGGCGATGGACGACTCCATCGCCAACGCTGTCGCCACGTCCGGCAGCGCGATCGTCTTCGCCGGCGGCACCGTCGTGATCGCCCTGCTTTCGCTGGCCGTGGCCGGCATCCCGCTGGTGACCGCCCTGGGCATGGCCTCCGCGATCGCCGTGGTCACCGCCGTCCTCGGCGCGATCACCCTGCTGCCCGCCCTCCTGGGCCTCCTCGAGCACCGCATCCACTGGGCGCGGCTGCCGGCCGTCATCGCGCCGCGGCCCAAGAAGGGCGAGGGGATGTGGCACCGCTGGGCCGGCGTCGTACGCCGTCACCCGGTCATCATCAGCGTGGTGTCCGTCGCCCTCCTGATCCCGCTCGTGATCCCGGCGTTCTCTCTCGAGCTCGGTCAGGAGGACATCGGCGCGACCAACCCGTCGACCACCGAACGGCAGGCCTACGACCTGATCACCGCCGGCTTCGGGGTCGGCTACAACGGTCCGCTGCAGGTAGCCTCGTCGCTGAGCCCGCCGGCCACGCCGAGCGCGGAGTACACCAAGAAGTACAACCAGGCCCAGGCCCTGAAGAAGGAGCTCGACCAGGCGCAGAAGGAGCTGCCGAAGCAGCAGAAGCAGCTCGAGCAGCAACAGAAGGAGCTCGAGCAGCAGCAGGCGGCGCTGGAGAAGCAGAAGAGCCAGCTCGAGGCCCAGCAGGCGTCGCTCACCGCGCAGGGCAACGAGCTGAAGGCGCAGCAGGCTGCGCTCGAGAAGCAGGGCGCGGCGCTCGAGGCCCAGAAGTCCAAGCTCCAGGCGCAGCAGCGCAAGCTGGAGCGCGAGCAGGCGACGCTCGAGCGGCAGGCCAAGGCACTGGCGAAGAAGATCAAGCCGCTCGTCCGACGTCTGGCCGTGCTGGAGGCCCACCAGAAGGTGCTCGAGAAGCGGATCGCGGAGAGCCAGAACAACCCGGTCCGGCTGGCCCGGCTCGAGGCTCGGCTCGCCCGGGTCAAGGCCCGCGAGACCGAGGTGCGACAGCAGCTGGGGCCGCTCGAGAAGCAGGCGCAGCAGCTGGCCCGCCAGGCGAAGAAGCTCCAGTCGCAGGCGGCCGCCCTGCAACGGCAGGCCAACCAGCTGCAGGCGCAGGCAGACCAGCTCAACCGGCAGAAGGCGAGCCTCCAGTCTCAGGCGGCGGACCTGCAGCGCCAGGCCGACGCCCTGCAGGTCCAGGGCGACCAGCTCAAGCAGCAGGGCGACGCCTTGCAGGCCCAGGGCGACCAGCTCCAGGCCCAGGCCAACGAGCTCAAGGCCGAGCAGAAGCAGGCGGAGCAGGAGCAGCAGCAGGCCCTCACCCTGCAGGACCAGCTCACCGACATGGTGACCACGGCCGGCGGCGACGACCGCGGCACCGACCCGCGTATCGTCAACCTGCAGCACGCCCTGCTGGCCACCAAAGGCGTCGTCTCCCTGACCCCGCCGCAGCTCAACAAGGCCGGGAGCGTCGTCCTCCTCTCGGCGGTCCCGGCGACCTCGCCGGCCTCGGACGCGACTGCCTCGCTGGTCACCGAGGTCCGCGACACGGTGCTCCCGCCCGTCAACCCGAAGGGGATGACGTCGTACGTCGGCGGCTACACCGCGTCGTACGTCGACCTGGCTGCGCTGATCACGGCCCGGCTGCTGCTGGTGATCGGCGTCGTCATCCTGCTCGGCTTCCTGCTGCTGATGATCGCGTTCCGCTCGCTGCTGATCCCGCTCCAGGCCTCCATCACCAACCTGCTGTCGGCGGCCGCGTCGTTCGGGGTGCTGACTGCCTGCTTCCAGTGGGGCTGGGGGATCTCGCTGGTCGGGATCGACACCCCCGACTCGTCGGTGCCGATCGCCAGCTATGTGCCGCTGATGATGTTCGCGGTGCTCTTCGGCCTCTCCATGGACTACGAGGTGTTCCTCGTCAGCCACATCCAGGCCCATCACCAGCAGGGCGAGGAGGCGCGTCAGGCGGTGGCGTCCGGGCTCGGGTCGAGTGCCCGGATCACGTCGGCCGCGGCGCTGATCATGTCGTCGGTCTTCGCCAGCTTCATCCTCAACGACGACCCCGTGATCAAGCAGTTCGGGGTCGGCCTGGCAACCGCTGTGCTGCTCGCGGGCATCCTCGTGGTGACGCTGGCGCCGACGACGATCATCCTGTTCGGGGACGCCGCGTGGTGGCTTCCGGGCTGGCTCGACAAGATCCTCCCGCACATCTCGGTCGAGGGAGAGACGATGCCCGCCGAGGGCGAGCCCGAGCCGACCGACGAGCCCGGGACCGAGCCGGAGCCCGCCCCTGCCTGAGCGACCCCGAGATCCAGGGTCAGGCGACCTCTGCGGCCTCGGGCTCGGCCGGGATCGAGACCGTACGACGGCGCCGCGGGATCGCGGAGGTGATCGCGACCCCGACGAACGCGGCAAAAGCCCCGGCGACGAAGCACGCGCGGAAGGCGCCCTGGCTCGGCAGCGCGACCCCGCCGAGGCTGACGGTCGAGCTGGTCAGCATCGTGGCCATCACCGCAGCCGCGAGGGTGGTACCGACCGAACGCATCAGCGCGTTCAGGCCGACCGCCGATGCAGCCTCACGCACCGGGGCGGCATCGAGGATCAGCGTCGGCATCGCGGCGTACCCGATGCCGACGCCGGCGGCCGCGATGCACGAGGCGAGGAGGAGCTGCCAGGGAGCGCCCATGAGGAAGAGTGCGGCGACGTAGCCGAGCCCGAGCACGGTGCCGCCCACCATCAGCGTGGAGCGGGCTCCGACCCGTGTGATCAGGCCGCTGGACACAGGGGCGAAGAGCATCATCATCAGCCCGGCCGGGGCCATCCAGAGGCCGGCCTCGAGGATCGTCTGGCCGAGGCCGTAGCCCGTGGCGGCCGGCATCTCGAGGAGCTGGGGGACCACGATCGACTGGGCCATCATCCCGAAGCCGATGGCCACCGCTGCCAGGTTGGTGAGCAGGATCTGCGGCCGGGCCGAGGTGCGGAGGTCGACCAGCGGGTCACTCTGCCGGAGCTCGAAGGCACCCCAGGCCAGCAGCACCACGACGCCGCCGACGATCGCGCCCCAGGTCCGTCCGGAGGACCAGCCCCAGTCGTTGCCCTTGGACACCCCGACCAGGAAGGTCACCAGGCCCAGTGCGAGCCCGAGCATCCCGACCACGTCGACGCGCCCCGGCTGGGCGTCGTGGATGTGCGGCACGAGCACCACGGTGGCGAGCAGCACGAGCAGGCCGAGCCCGGCCGAGACCCAGAAGAGCAGG
>JAHEXO010000414.1 GCA_023252065.1 Nocardioides sp.
TCGGCGACGCCGCACGCGTACTCGACGTTCTCGAGGCCGCGCTGGATCTCGCCCTTGGCGTCGGAGAGCACCTTGCCGTGCTCGGCGGTAACGATCTCGGCGAGCTCGTCCATCGATCCGGCGAGGAGCTCGCGGAACCGGAACAGGACGCCGCTGCGGGTCGCCAGCGAGGCCGAGCGCCAGCTGCGCGCGGCCTCGGCCGCCTGCGCGACGACGGCGTCGACCTCGGCGGTGGTGGCGAGGTCGACCTCGGCGGTCTGTACGCCGGTGGCCGGGTTGTAGACGGCGCCGGTGCGGCCGGAGCCGCTGGAGGTCTCGGCGCCGTTGGTCCAGTGGGTGATGCGTGCGGTCATGGCGTCGACGGTATCGACTCACCCGCACCTAGAGCAATTGCGACTTTGTTATGGTACGAACTTGTGTGGGACAGCCCGAGGGGAACCGCCGACCTCCGCAACGTGGGTCCGGGGGTCACCGTCTCCTGGCCGCCGTCCGACGCCGGCGCCGACGCGGCGCTGCGGGCGCACGTGGCCCTGGTCAGGGAGGTCGAGGCGGCCGAGGTCGCGGTCGGCCGGCTGTGCCGCCGGTGCGGCTCCACCGAGCACGGCCGGCCCTGGGCGAGCCACGACGTCCACGTCAGTCTCGCCCGCTCGACGCCGTTCCTGGTGACGGCGGTCTCGACCCGCGGGCCGGTCGGTGTGGACGTCGAGGAGCGCGAGCGTGTGGACCGGGCGTGGGCCGCGCTGGCCCCGGTCCTGGAGTGCGGAGACCTGGAGGGTGGCCACGAGCGAGCGCAGCTGTGGTGCCGGACCGAGGCGGCCCTGAAGCGGGCCGGGACCGGGTTCACCCCGCCCTACGACGTGTGGGTGCGCGAGCTCGGCCGCGTCGACGACCTGCCGGCACCGGAGGGCTACTGCGCAGCCGTCGCGTACGACGACTGAGCCTCAGGCGGTCGGCAGCGGCGGGAGCGCGGCGGTGTAGAGCCAGGCCTCGAACAGGTCGCCGAGGTCACGGCCGGCAGCCAGCGAGGCGTGGGCGATGAAGTTCGGCGTAGAGACCGTGCCTCCGCGGTGCTCGTCCACCCACGACCGCAGCAGGCCGAAGAACGTGTCGTCACCCACCTCGCCACGCAGGGCGTGGAGCGTCAGCGCGCCCCGCTTGTAGAGGCGGTCGTCGAACATCAGCTCAGGCCCCGGGTCGCCGATGACGAGGTCCTGGTCGAGCTCGGCGAGCCGGGCGTGGTGCTCCGCGACCCGCGCCTCGGTCGGCAGGGTGCCGGACTCCCCGGACCACAGCCACTCGGCGTAGCAGGCGAAACCCTCGTGCAGCCAGATGTCCTTCCACTGCGCGAGGGTGACGGCGTTGCCGAACCACTGGTGCGCCATCTCGTGGGCGACCAGGCGCTCGCTCTCCCAGTCGTCGGTCATGAAGTTGCGACCGAACGTCGACATCGCCTGCGCCTCCAGGGGGATCTCGAGCTCGTCGTCGGTGATCACGCAGGTGTACGACGCGAACGGGTAGGGCCCGAACGCCTGCTGGAAGTAGGCCATCATCTGGGGCTGACCGCCGAACGCCGCGTCGTACCCCTCGTCGTCCGAGGGCTGCGGCGTGAGGCTGCGCATCGGCACCGAGGCGTCGATCGTCAGCACGTCGTAGCGCCCGATCTGCACGGCCGCGAGGTAGGTGGCCATCGGCGCCTCCTGCTCGAAGACCCACGTGATGCTGCTGGCGCCTCGTCGCTGGTCGACCGGCTCTCCGGTGAACGCGACGACGTACTCCGAGCCGGTGGTGAGGGTGAGGGTGTAGGTCGCCTTGTTGTCGGGACGGTCGTTGCACGGGAACCAGGACGGGGCGCCGTGTGGCTGCGAGGCGACCAGGACCCCGTCGGCGAGCTCCTCCCAGCCAGCCGTGCCGAGCGCCCTGGACGAGACGGGCCGAGGGCTCCCGGCGTAGCGGACCCGCACCTCGAACGTCTCCCCGGCGCCGATAGGCCCCGGGGCCCTGACCACGAGACGGTCGCGGCGGTGCTGGTAGCGGGCTTCGCGTCCGTCGACGAAGACCTTAGTCGGGCGCAGGGCGAGGTCCAGCTAGACGGTGGTGAGGTCGGTGTGGGCCTCGCACTGCAGCCGAGCGTCGCCCTCGAGCCGGTTCCCCGCGACCTTGTACCCGACGTGGAGGTCGTAGTGCAGGACGGAGTACGACGCGCTGCCGTGCCCGGGGACGTAGGGGTCGGTCCCGGCGGGGTCGGTCACTCTGGCTCCTCCCAGGGGCCGATCGGGTTGCCGCTCCATCGCGTGCGGCTCGGGACGCTCTCGCCACGCATCACCAGTGACACCGGACCGATCGTGGCATGGCGACCGATGGTAGCCGCGGGCAGGATAACGCTGTGGGGGCCCAGGGTCGCACCCGTGCGCAGCACGACGCGATCCATGCTGAGCACCCGGTCGTGGAACAGGTGCGTCTGCACCACGCACCCGTGGTTGACGGTCGCACCGTCCTGCAGCTCGACCAGGTCGGGCTCGGGGAGCCAGTAGGTGTCACACCACACGCCCCGACCGATCCGGGCGCCCAATGCCCTCAGCCACATGTTCAGGGCGGCGGTCCCCTGCGTCACGGACGCGAACCAGGGAGCCGCGAGCATCTCGGTGAAGGTGTCGGCGAGCTCGTTGCGCCAGACGAACGACGACCACAAGGGGTGCTCGCCGGCGCGATGACGCCCGACCAGCAGCCACTTGGCGGCCGCGGTGACGGCGGCCGCGGCGATACCGCCGGCGAGCAGGACCGGGCCGCCCAGGAGCACCGTCCAGGCGCCGACCGCGACGAGGAGGGCGAGGAGGGTGCCGCCGACCCCGACGTAGAGGGCGCCGCTGAGCACGAGGGGGACGACGCGGCACAGCTCGACCAGGGCGCGGCGCACCCGGAGCCCGCGCGGCGGGTCGTAGGTGCGGCTGTCGTCGCCCTGGCCGGCGGCTCGCCGGAGCGGGGCCGGCGGGCTGCCGATCCAGGACGAGCCCGGCTCGGCCGCGCCGCGACGCGGGGCAGCGGACAGCACCGCCACCAGCGACTCCTTGGGCACCTTGCGTCCGGGCGCGAGCATCCCGGAGTTGCCGACGAACGCCCGCTTGCCGACCTTCACCCGCTCCACCCGGAGCCAGCCACCGCCGAGCTCGTAGAAGCCGATCAAGGTGTCGTCGGCCAGGAACGAGTGGTCGTTGACGTGGACGAGGGTGGGGATCATCAGCACGGTCGACGCCTCGACCCCCTCGCCGACGCGGGCGCCGAGCAGCCGGAGCCAGGCCGGGGTCAGGGCGCTCGAGTACAGCGGGAACAGCCAGGTCCGGGCCTCGTCGAGGACTCGGACCGTCGCCCACACGCGGAGGCCAGGCCCCGACCGCACGGGATGGTGCCCGGCCTCGACGCCGCGTCCCCACCACCGGACCA
>JAHEXO010000415.1 GCA_023252065.1 Nocardioides sp.
GAGCCGGCCGATCGACAGCCGGATCCGGGCCTCGAGCTCGGCGGGACCGCAGGTGTGGAGCACCACGTCGTCCATGCCCCAGTCGTGGGCGACGACCGCGAGGCCGCCCTCGGTGACCACGAGCAGGACCGGGCAGTCGGTGCCGGTCGTGCGGAGCAGCCGGCACAGGTAGCGCGCGTGGGCGAGCTCCTGGCGGCCGTCGACGAGGATCAGGTCGACGTCGGGTGCGTCGAGGAGGGCGTTGCCCTCGGCCGGCAGGATCTTCACCTGGTGACCGAGCAGGGCCAGACCGGGTAGGACCTCAGCGCTGGGCTGGAGCGCGCTCGTCAGCAGCAGCAGCGTGCTCACCGCGCACCTCCTGTCCTGGCTCGATGCGTCAGGATATCCGTCGTGACCCCTCCGACGGACCCGAGCGCCACTGGTGAGACCGCGCCGATCACGGTGCGCTACTGGGCGTCGGCGCGCTCCGCGGCAGGCGTCGAGTCCGACGCGCTGCCGGTGACCGGTCCGCTCACCCTCACCGACGTCGTACGCCGCGCGGTGGCGCTGCACCCCGGCTCCCGGCTCCCCGGCGTGCTCGAGGTCTGTTCGGTCCTGGTCGGCGACCGACCGGTCGCCTCGCGGGCACCGGAGTCGGTCGTGGTCGAGCCGGGGGAGACAGTGGAGTTCCTGCCGCCCTTCGCCGGCGGCTGAGAAGGTCAGCTGGTTTCGAGACGGGCCTTGACGGCCCTCCTCAACCGGCGGACGGAGCCCGTCCCCGGTCAGCGGCGGAGCTCGGCGAGGAGCGCCTCCGGTGTCCAGGTGCCGGGTGCGGCACCAGCCGCGGCGGCCTCGCGCATCAGGGTCTGGATCCGGGCGTTCGCGGGAGTCGGTACGCCGTGGCGCCGGCCCAGCAGGGCGATCTCGCCGTTGAGGTAGTCCGTCTCGACCCCGGAGCCGCGCTGCAGGCTCTGCCAGGTCGAGCCGCCGCCGCGCTCCTCGCCGGCCACGGGCGCGAGCCGGAGGTGGTCGCCGCGCCGGGCGTCGTCCTCCGCCTCGGTGACCGGGTCGATCCCCGCGGCGGCGAACACCTGCTCCGCCTCGGCGACGAGGAGGAGCTCCCACGCCGGGCCGATCTCACGCCACTCGGCGCCGGTGCCGCACAGGGCCTGGACGGCGTTGCCGAGGTTGTTGAGGAGCTTGCGGTGCTTCCAGCGCATGATGTCGCCCCGCGGCTCCGACTCGATGTGGGCGGCCCGCAGCGCGGCGGAGAGGCCCTCGTCCACGTCGTCGACACCGTGGGGGAATCGGCCGAGGTCGAGGATCCCCGTGGCGCCGGCCGAGTGGGCAACGACGGCGCCGGGCTCGAGGTGAGCGGTCGGCATCATCACGCACATGCCGTGGACCTTCGCGAACCAGCGGCTCAGCGCCCCCTCGTTGGCCACTCCGTTCTGCGCGCACACGACCGGTACGTCGGGTCCGGCGGCGGTGACCAGGTCACCGGCGACGGCCTCGGTGTCCTGGCTCTTCGCGGCGAGCACGACCACGTCGTCCTCGCGCCACGTGATCTCCCGAGGGTGGGGGTACACCGGGATCGGGACCGTCACCCGCTCGTGAGGGGTGGCGAAGACGAGGCCGTGATCGCGGATCGCCTCGCCGTGCCGGCCCCGGGCGACCAGCGCCACGTCGTACCCGGCCTGGTGGAGCCGGGCCCCGATCGTCCCACCGATGGCACCCGCTCCGATGACGACCACACGCATTGCTCCACCCTAGGACCGGCCCAGGAGCGGAATGCCCGAGTGAGGGAGGGGGTTGGGTGAGCATGGACGCCGGACGGTGGGTGCTGGTCGTCGCGCTCGTCGCCGTGGTGGCGATCGCGGTGTGGCGCGGCCTCACCGACGGGCGGTTCCGGGGAACGCACCGGGTGCGGGGTGGTTTCGAGACGGGCGCAGAGCGCCCTCCTCAACCATCGGCCGCCGGTGCGGAGCGCCCTCCTCACCCACCGGCCGTCGATCTCGTCACGTCCGACGATGCGGCCCCGGCCGACGACGGGGCCGCGACCGACGTGGCGGTGTCCGGGTCGGTCCTGGTCGGCACGCCGTACGACGCCCAGCGCGGCGAGCGGGCGACGTTGCTGCAGTTCTCCTCGGCGTTCTGCGCACCGTGCCGGGCCACCCGGCGGACCCTGGCCGACGTGGCCGAGCAGGTGCCGGGCGTGAGCCATGTCGAGGTCGACGCCGAGGCGCACCTCGACCTGGTGCGCAGCCTCGGCATCCTGCGCACCCCCACGACGCTGGTGCTCGACGAGCAGGGGCGCGAGGTGACCCGTGCGAGCGGTGCACCCAAGCCGGCCCAGGTGCTGGCAGCCCTGGAGCGGAGCGTCTGATGTCCGACATGTGGATGGGCGTCTCGACATTCGATACGCGTGATGGTCGCGGGCCCTCCGCCCGCCCTACAGTTCCCAGCATGCAGACGACGCTGCTGACGAAGCGCCGCGCGGTGGACCACTGCCGCGTGCGCTCCTCGCTGTGTCGAATGTCCTGACGACGGTCCGCACGCCACGTCATTCTCTACCGATCCGGTAGACTTTAGCGGACCCACGCCTCCCAGCCCGTTCGCCGTCAGGAGTCTCATGTCCACGCTCACCACCCATGCCCCCACGGGTCTCGGGATCGACCCTCGCGGTCCGCGGTTCGCCGCCTCGGTGACCAGCGTCGTGCTGGTGCTCGTCCTGCTCACGCCGCCGCCGGTGGCGACGGTGCTGCTCGCGTTCCAGGCCGTCGTCTTCGCCATCGGTGCGTTCCGCGGCATCCAGCACACGCCGTACTCCGCGCTGTTCAAGTCGGCGGTCCGCCCGCGCCTGGCGCCGCCGAGCGAGATGGAGGACGCCCGGCCGCCCCGTTTCGCCCAAGCCGTCGGCCTCGGCTTCTCCCTGGTCGGCCTGGTCGCGCTGCTCGCCGGCGCGTCCGTCCTCGGGCTCGTCGCGGTCGGCCTGGCCCTGGTCGCCGCCCTGCTCAACGCCGTCGTCGGCTTCTGCCTCGGCTGCGAGATCTACCTGCTGCTCCGGCGGGCCACCACCCGCTGACCTGCACCGCCCAGACCCCGCGCCGCAACCCGGCGTACAGAAAGGTAAGAACAATGAGTCGCGACACCACGCTCGTCTCCGCCCAGTGGGCGGAGGACCATCTCGACGACCCGAAGGTCGTCCTCGTCGAGGTCGACGAGGACACCGCGGCCTACGACAAGGGCCACATCCAGGGCGCCATCAAGCTCGACTGGACCACCGACCTGCAGGACCAGGTCCGCCGCGACTTCGTCAACAAGGCGCAGTTCGAGGCCCTGCTGTCCTCGCGCGGGGTCGCGAACGACGACACGGTCGTGCTCTACGGTGGCAACAACAACTGGTTCGCGGCCTACGCCTACTGGTACTTCAAGCTCTACGGGCACGACGACGTC
>JAHEXO010000416.1 GCA_023252065.1 Nocardioides sp.
TGGGTCTTCTGGGCGGGTTCGGCGTCGCCCGCGACGACGTCCTCGTGGCGGCCGACGCCTGGGGGCGGCGACAGGCCGCGCAGCTGGTGCAGCTTCTCGCTCTTGCCCGCGACCGCCGGATGCACCGGGAGCAGGTGATCGACGCCTTGTGGCCGGGCTTGTCCTGGGAGGTCGCCGGGCCACGGCTGCACAAGGCGGCCCACTACGCCCGTCGCGCACTGGACGACCCCGAAGCCGTCGTGCTGCGGCACGACGTGGTGGCCTTGTTTCCGGATCGGGACGACGTGGAGGTCGACCTTCACGAGTTCAGCAGAGCCGCCCATCGGGCCTTGCAGACAGGCGACAAGGCGCTGGCCGCCGAGGCGTTGAACTGGTACGCCGGCCCCCTGCTGCCGCACGACCTCTACCAGCCGTGGACCGACGAGTCTCGCCGGGCGGTTCGCCAGCAACATCTGGACCTCCTACGGCTGCTTGACCGGTGGGACGACGTCCTGGCCGACGAGCCCGCTGACGAGGCCGCTCACCTGGCCCTGACCAGGGCGCGCGTCGCGGACGGTGACCCCCGTGGTGCCCTTGTCCAACTCGAACGGCTCGAGCAGGCGCTGCACCGGGAGCTCGGCGCCTCGCCCGGTGCGGAGGCCGTGCATCTGCGCATCGAGCTCGAGCGAACCACCGCGGTGGGCAGAGAACGACCCCCCACCACCTCAGCAGAGGACGCCCCGGTCGTCCGGCTCTTCGGGCGCCGGGGCGTCGGCGACCGCCTCCGCTCGGTCCTCGACGAGGCGGAGACCGGACGCGGCGTCACGGTGCTCGTCGCGGGACCGTCCGGGGTCGGCAAGTCGGCGGTCCTCGACATGGCCGAGGCACTTGCCCGACGGAGGGGCTGGAAGATTGCCCGCGGGGGCTCCGCGTCCGTGGAGGGCCCATGGCCCTACGCGGCGGTTCTCGAAGCACTCAGCGCGCTCTGTCGTCGGCACCCGGCACTGCTGGACGCACTGGGCGACGACTACAGCACCGAGCTGGAGCGAGCGCTGACCGGTCGCGACCTGGGCTGGACCGGGGAGTCCAGTCACCAGCGGCTGTTCGTTGCCGCAGCTGAGCTGATGCGGGTGGCGGCCGCTGGAGTCGGGCTGCTCCTCATGGTCGATGACGTCCATGAGGCCGACGAGGCGTCGTTGCGCCTGCTTCACTACCTCTCCCGCTGCGCCATCGACGAACGGGTCGTGCTGGTACTCGCCCACCGCGATCCGGCTCCGCCCGGATTGCAAGAAGTCGCCGCGAGCCTGCTGTCGCGCGGCGGCGGACACCTTCTTCAGCTCCCACCGTTGGCCAGCGAGGCGTCGCAGCGACTGCTTGCGGACCGCTATCCCGAGCTGGACCCCGACGCGGCGGCGCAGATCGTGCAGGCGGCAGGCGGCCGGCCGTTCCCGATGATCGAGATGGCCCGGGCCCGCGTCAACGGATCCGGTGCGGTGTCGGCGCTGCTGCCGCCGACGGCACTGGGGACCTTCCAGCGTGTCGCCCTGCTCGGTCTGAACTTCGGCACCGACGAGCTCCTCGCTATCGCCGACGGCCCGGAGGACGAGACCTACGCCCAGCTGGAGCTGGCCCTGGCGGCACTGCTGGTGGAGCCCGCCGAGGGCGGATTCCGTTTCCGGCACCCGCTCGTGCGAGAGGGCCTGATGGAGCAGCTACCCGCGCACGAGCGGTCACGCGGGCACCAGCGGGTGGCCGAGGCGCTGGCGGTGCTCCAACGGCCACCGGGCCAAGTGGCCCACCATTACCTTGCGGCTGGCCTCGCCTCGCGAGCCGTGCCGTACGTCGTGAGGGCCGTGGAGATCGCTGGCGCACTGGGGGCCTTCCGGGACGCGCTGAGCCTGGTCGACGGCGTACGCGATCACGCGGGTCCTGAGCACCTGCCGGTACTGCTGGCACGACGGGGTGACCTGCTGATGGCGCTAGGCGACCCGGGCGCCGTGGCGGCGTACACAGAGGCAGCGCGGGTGACGACCGGGCCCACGCACCGACTTGTCCGGGCACGGCTGGCCCGGGCAGCTGCCGTCGGTGGCGACCTGGCCACCGCACGCTCGGCATTGGCGGGCCTGGACCTCGAGGATGACGAGGCCGACACGTCGATCCTTCTCGCACAGGGCAACGTGGCGTACTTCTCCGGTGACATGGAGACGGCCCGGCGGGTCGCGACCGAGGCCCGCGAGCGCCTGCGTGGGATCGACGATCCGTGGCACCTGGTCGACCTCGTGGGACTGCACGGGTTGCTGGCCCACCAGCGCGGTGAATGGTTCGCGAGCTTCCGCGCCGAGCTGCGCCGTACGCAGGGGCACGAGCGACTGGCAGGTGCTCTCTTCGACGCACACCTGTGCGTGGCGGAGAACCTTCTCTATGGCCGCGAGCCCTATCCCGAGATCATCGCCGAGGCCGAAGAGCTCCGGTCGCGTGCCAGCCAGTCCGGTGCGTTGCGCGGCGTCGCCTTCGCCACTGCGTTAATCGGGGAGGCGGCCCTGATGATGGGCGACGTGACCAGGGCCGAGACCGAGCTCCTCGAGGCGGTCGCTCTTCACGCCGACATCGACGCTGTCGGAGGCCAGGCCCACAGCATGCAGCGGCTGGCCGAGGTGCGTCTGGCCCAGGGCCGGAACGAGGAGGCCCGAGAGCTGCTCGACGAAGCGCTGCTGCTGGCGCGCTGGTCCACGATAGGCATGCACCTGCTGCAACGGATCTTCGGGACCCTGATCACCTCGGCGCCAGACCCCGAGACGGCGCGGGTCATGGTCGACCGGGCCGAAAGCACCCTGGGCGAGCCCGACCAGTGCCATTTCTGCACCGTGATGCTCGCGGTACCCGCCGCAACCGCCTGTGCCCGCGTGGGCGACCTCGAGGACGCCCACCGCTTCCTGGCCTCGGCCTCGCGGTCGGTCGAGCTGTGGGGTGAGACCTCGTGGAAGGCTGCCGTCCTCGAAGCGGAGGCCACGGTCGCACTCGCCGAAGGCGACGCCGAGCGCTACCGCAGTCTCAGCCGGGAGGCAGCCGACGCATACTCCGCTGTCGGTCACGCCGCGGACGCGGCCCGGTGCATGGCCGCGGCCTCGGCCGGCTGACCTCGCTCGACGGTGAGGCAAGCGAGCCCAGACAACGATGCCAGGTTTGCCCATCGTTGCCTCCGCGGCAGAGGTCGCAAGACAGTCGCAGCCCGCGACGATCGTGACGTCTAGCCGCTCTCCCGGGCGTGGACCTCTCTGCTCATGGGGAATGGGAGTGCTCCGGCAGCAACGGCCGGTGAGGCTTCGCCCTGGGTCTCTGTCGGACAGGGCCGGCCAGACATCTCCGGTGAGCTCCACCGGAAGTCGCAGGGAAGGCCGGGGGAAGGCGTCGCTCCTAGCGTCGTGACCCGTCACCACCAGGTGGCGCCG
>JAHEXO010000417.1 GCA_023252065.1 Nocardioides sp.
GAGGTCATGCAGGAGATCGTGCAGAAGATCTGGCAGACCGCGGACACCAGCAGGACGGTGCCGGCCCAGTTCGAGCCGAGGGCGGCATTGAAGATCGGTGCCACGCCCCCACCCGCCAACGCGTTGTCGGGTTGCCCCTGCGCGTTGTTCGGGATCGCGAACACCACGCACAGCAGCAGGATGTAGCCGCCGATCACGGAGTAGAAGATGGACCGCCAGATGCCCTGCGCCGCTGCCTTCGCAGCCGAGCCGGTCTCCTCCGACAGGTGGGCGGAGGCATCGAATCCGGTGATCGTGTACTGCGTGAGCAGGAAGCCGAACGGGATGATGAAGAAGAAGAACTTGAAGCCGCTGGTCCCACCCCCGCCGTACCCGGAGTTGTTGTAGCGCTCGGTGAACACGTAGCTGAAGGACTGGTGGTGGTCGGGGACGAAGATCAGGATCAGCACGATCGCGGCCGCGCCCACCACGTGCCACCACACCGAGGTGTTGTTCATGATCGCCATCAGGTGGCCGCTGAAGATGTTCAGGACCGCCGCGAGGGCGAGCACGACCAGGAAGATGATGAAGACCCGGGTCAGCGAGTAGTTGTCCGCGTACGACTTCGAGAACGTGCTGATCGTGAGGTCGATGAACGTGGCACAGCCGTACGCCACGCCGGCAGTCACGGCGACCAGGCCGATGAGGTTCAGCCACCCGGTGAAGAAGCCGGCTCGAGGACCACCGAGCTTGGACGCCCACCAGTAGATGCCGCCGGACGTCGGATAGGCCGACACGAGCTCACTCATGGTGAACCCGATGATCAGGATGAAGACACCCAGGATCGGCCACGACCACGAGATGGAGATCGGACCGCCGTTGTTGAAGCCGGCCCCGAAGTTGGTGAAGCAGCCGGCGAGGATCGAGATGATGGAGAACGAGATCGCGAAGTTGGAGAAGCCCGACCACGAGCGGTGGAGGTCCTGCCGATACCCGAGCTTGGCCAGATGCTTCTCGTCTTCGGTGAGCTCGGCGGGAGTCGCCGCAGCTGGTTCGAACGCTTCGGGCATGGACTGTCCCTTTCAGGAGCGGAACCGGTTGGCCGGAGGCTAGACCCGTTCGGAATGCGTCGTCCATAGGCAACGCCGTATTTCGGTCTGAGGCCAGACCATTGACACTGCGCGACGGGGTGCCAGACTGACCCGCGTGACGACCGCCCCGGTGCCCCACCTCGACGAGGTGGTGCTGCGCCCGGTGCGTGGTCACCATGCGTTCGAGGCCTGCGTCGAGCAGGTCGCGACCGCCATCCGGCTGGGCGTCTACCCCCTCGGCGCCCTGCTGCCGTCCGAGCGGGAGCTCGCCGAGCGGCTCGAGGTGTCACGGGCCACCCTGCGCGAGGCGATCGCCGCACTGAGGGCAGCGGGATTCGTGGAGACCAAGCGAGGTCGAGGGGGCGGCACGGTGGTCACGATGAAGCCCCGGGGCCCCTCGGCCCGCGGCTCCGGCTCCCCGACCGCCGCCCAGCGTGCCGACTGGCTCGACGCCCTGGACTTCCGCCGGATCGTGGAGCCCGGCGCGGCGGCGCAGGCGGCCAGTGCGCACCTCGACGATGCAACGCGCACCCGCCTCGAGACGGCCCACGCGGCGGTCGCCGGCGCCTCCAGCCGCGCCCGCCACCGCCAGGCCGACTCACGCTTTCACCTCACCGTGGCCTCGCTGTCGGGGTCGGGCCGCACGGTCGAGGCGGTCACCTCCGTCCAGGCGAGCCTCCACGAGATGCTCTCCGCGATCCCGGTCTTGCAGACCAACATCGCCCACTCCGACCGACAGCACGGCCGGATCCTCAAGGCGGTGCTGGACGGCCGGCCCGACCAGGCACGCCAGGTCATGGAAGAACACTGTGACGACACGGCCGCGCTCCTGCGCGGCCTGCTGGGCTGAGCCGACGAGCAGCTGACGAGCAGCGGACGAAAAAGGAGAAGCATGCCACCCAACGACCGGTTCCTCACCCTGGAGTCGCTGCGGCAGAAGATCGAGACCGACCAGATCGACACCGTCGTGCTCGCGTTCACCGACATGCAGGGCCGACTGCAGGGCAAGCGCCTGCACGCGCGCTACTTCCTCGATGTCGCGCTCGAGGCCGGCACCGAGGGCTGCAACTACCTGCTCGCGGTCGACATCGACATGAACACCGTCGACGGCTACACCATCTCCTCGTGGGAGAAGGGCTACGGCGACATGGAGTTCGTGCCCGACTACGAGACGATCCGGCTGCTCCCCCACCTCCCCGGCAGCGTGCTGGTGCAGTGCGACCTGGTCTGGCTCGACCACGCACCGGTGCCCCAGTCACCGCGCACGATCCTCAAGACCCAGCTCGAACGCGTGGCCGATATGGGCATGGTCGCCCTGGCCGGCACCGAGCTCGAGTTCATCGCGTTCGACACGTCGTACGAGGAGGCCCACGACCGCCGCTGGCGTGACCTGACCCCGGTCAACCAGTACAACGTCGACTACTCCATCCTCGGCACGGCGCGCGTCGAGCCGCTCCTGCGCGACCTGCGCAACCACATGTACGCCGCCGGGCTCGATGTCGAGGGCGCGAAGGGCGAGTGCAACTTCGGGCAGCACGAGATCGGCTTCCTGTACGCCGAGGCGCTGACCACCGCCGACAACCACAGCGTCTACAAGAGCGTCGCGAAGGAGATCGCCGCCCAGCGCGGGCAGGCGATCACGTTCATGTCCAAGTACGACCAGCGCGAGGGCAACTCCTGCCACATCCACCTGTCGCTGCGGGGCGACGACGGCAAGGTTGTGTTCTGGGACGAAGGGGCGCGCACGCCCCTCTACGACCGGTTCATTGCCGGCGTGCTCGCGACCATGCACGACTTCACGCTCCTCTACGCGCCGAACGTCAACTCCTACAAGCGTTTCGCAGCCGGGTCGTTCGCACCGACCGCGATCGCCTGGGGGCTCGACAACCGCAGCTGCGCGGTCCGGCTCGTCGGTCACGGCAAGAGCGCGCGGATGGAGAACCGCCTGCCCGGCGGCGACGTGAACCCCTACCTCGCCCTGGCCGCCATACTCGCCGGCGGGCTTCACGGCATCGAGCACGAGCTGGAGCTCGAGGACGAGCTGGTCGGCAACGCCTACACCTCCGACAAGGAGCACGTGCCGCACACGCTGCAGGCTGCCCGCGACGCCTTCCACGCCTCCACGCTGGCGCGTGGGGCCTTCGGCGACGACGTCGTCGACCACTACACGAACATGGCCGACGTCGAGCTCGCGGCCTTCGACGCGGAGGTGACCGACTGGGAGCTCGCCCGCGGCTTCGAGAGGATGTAGGGAGCGGACGTGACCACCACCCTGATCAACCCCACGACCGGCCAGGACCTGCGCGAGGTGGCCTCGGCGTCCGAGGCCGACACCGACGCGGCCATCGCCCGCGC
>JAHEXO010000418.1 GCA_023252065.1 Nocardioides sp.
GTCACGGGCGATCACGGCCTCCTCGGCCACCGCCGGCCAGCCGGCCAGACCGAGCCGACCGGACAGCTCGCCCTCGTTCATCTGGGCGCCCTCGGTGAGCCGCGGCTCCTGGGCGTGCTGGGCGATGACGCCGTCGAACGCCTTGACGTACTCCAGCGCCCGGCGCATCAGCACCGCGTCGTCCACGCACTTCCCGCCGTCGGAGAACACCCGCACCCGCGCGGCCGAGTCGGCCATCGCGCCGAGCTCGGCGAGCTGGTGGCCGGCCAGGCCGACGGTGACGGCACCCACCGGGTAGACGTCGCAGTAGCCCGCCTCGCGGCCCAGGCGCCAGACCTGCTCGACCACCCCGGCGGTGTCGGCGACCGGGTCGGTGTTGGCCATCGCGTGCACGGCGGTGAAGCCGCCCATCGCGGCGGCCTGGGTGCCGGTGAGCACCGTCTCGGCGTCCTCGCGACCAGGCTCGCGCAGGTGGGTGTGGAGGTCGACCAGGCCCGGGAGCGCGATCAGCCCGGCCGCGTCGACGACCTCGTGGTCGGACTCGTCCCAGTCGCCGTCGAGCCGCACGCGACCGTCCTGGAGCAGGACGTCGGCCACTCGCTCGCCCTGGATCGAGGCGCCCTTGATCAGATAGCTGGTCACGCTTCGGCTCCTTCGAATTCGGTGGAGACGGCGGGCGCGGACCCGCCGAGCAGCAGGTAGAGCACCGCCATCCGAACGGCGACGCCATTGGTGACCTGCTCGACGATCACCGAGCGGTCGCTGTCGGCGACGTCGGCGGTGATCTCCATCCCGCGGACCATCGGGCCGGGGTGCATCACGATCGTGTGGTCCTGGAGCGTCGCCATCCGACGGCCGTCGAGGCCGTAGCGGCGGCTGTACTCACGCGCGGTCGGGAAGAACCCGCCGCTCATCCGCTCCCGCTGGACCCGCAGCATCATCACCGCGTCGGCCTTGGGCAGCACGCCGTCGAGGTCGTAGGACGTCTCGACCGGCCACGACTCGATGCCGACCGGGAAGAGGGTCGGCGGCGCCACCAGGGTCACCTCGGCGCCGAGGGTGTGGAGCAGCAGCGCGTTGGAGCGGGCGACCCGGGAGTGGAGGACGTCGCCGACGATCGCGATCCGCTGACCGTCGAGGGTGCCGCCGTTGCGCGCCCCGAGGTGTCGCCACATGGTGAAGGCGTCGAGCAGGGCCTGGGTGGGGTGCTCGTGGGTGCCGTCGCCGGCGTTGACCACCGAGGCCCGCACCCATCCGGAGTTGGCGAGCCGGTGGGGCGCGCCGCTGGCGCCGTGCCGGATCACGACCGCGTCGCAGCCCATCGCCTCGAGGGTGAGCGCGGTGTCCTTGAGCGACTCGCCCTTCGACAGCGACGAGCCCTTCGCAGAGAAGTTGATGACGTCGGCCGAGAGCCGCTTGGCCGCCGCCTCGAACGAGATCCGGGTGCGGGTCGAGTCCTCGAAGAAGAGGTTGACCACGGTGCGGCCGCGCAGGGCGGGCAGCTTCTTGATCGGCCGGTCGGCCAGCGAGCGCATCTCCTCGGCGGTGCGCAGCACCAGCTCGGCGTCGTCGCGGCTCAGGTCGGCCGCGGACAGCAGGTGTCGCTTCACGCGCCCGCCCCCTCGATCAGCACCGCGTCCTCGTCGTCGACGCCGGTGAGGTGGACCCGCACCCGCTGCACCAGCGAGGTCGGGAGGTTCTTGCCGACGAAGTCGGCCCGGATCGGCAGCTCGCGGTGGCCGCGGTCGACCAGGACCGCGAGCTGGACCGCGCGCGGCCGGCCCACGTCGTTCAGGGCGTCGAGCGCGGCCCGGATCGTGCGCCCGGAGAACAGCACGTCGTCGACGAGCACCACGACCTTGTCGTCGATGCCGCCGTCGGGGATCTGCGTGGGCAGCAGCGTGCGGGCCGGCTTGAGGCGCAGGTCGTCGCGATACATGGTCACGTCGAGCGAGCCCGACGGGACGCCGGCTCCTTCGACGGCCGCGATCCGCTCGGCGATCCGCTCGGCCAGCGGGACCCCGCGCGAGGGGATGCCGAGCAGCACGAGGTCGGCGGCGCCCTTGTTGCGCTCGAGGATCTCGTGGGAGATCCGGCTCAGGGCTCGGGAAATGTCGCTCACGTCGAGGACGGTGCGACCGAGGCTGGTGGCAGGCGCAGGCATCTGCGGCCGGACCTCCTTCTCCGCCTCACTGGACGGCTCGTTAAAGGATGTCGATCGATTCGCCTGGGACCTTAGCAGGTGGGTCCCCCTCACCCACCCGCCAAGGCCGTCGTGCGGCGCGCTACTCGTGTCGAGTACACGTCGTACGGGGTGTGAGTCGCAATCGCCTGGCTGGGCCAGGGGTTTCGTAGCGATGCGAGAGTCGTGCCAGGTCGGGGCGGACCTCAGTGTCCGCCGAGCTGCTCGGCGAGATCCTTGAGCACGGCCTCGATCGCGCGGTGGAACGTCGGATAGGCGAAGTGCATGTGCAGCAACGTCGGCAGCGGCACCTCGGCGTGGACCGCCAGTGCCAGCAGGGACATCACTTCCCCACCGGCAGGTCCGACCACGGTGGCGCCGACCAGCACCTCACGCGACCGGTCGAGCACGAGCTTGACCAGCCCCGGCTCGCGAGCGATCCACCCGCGCGCTCCCAGGTCGCCCGTGGCGACCACCACGTCGACGCCGGCCTCCCTGGCGGCCCGTTCCCCCTGGCCCACCGAGGCCACTTCGGGAGCTGTGAAGGTCACGCGGGAGACGGCCCGGTAGTCGGCCCACGGCCCGTCGCGTCCGAGCAGGTCGTTGACGACGACCCCGCCCTGGTACATCGACACGTGGGTGAAAGCCCCCTTGCCCGTGATGTCGCCGATCGCCCACACCCCGTCGGCGATGCGCATCCGCTCGTCGGGGTCGAGCAGCCTCGCCGCGGGATCGAGCCCGATGTGCTCCAGCCCGAGCCCTGCCAGGTTGGCGCGCCGACCGGCGGCCACGAGCAGCTTCTCGGCGGTCAGCGTCTGCTCCCCCACGACCACGGCGAACTGTCCGTCGGCGTAGGACACCGAGCCGATGTCGGCGCCGGTGAGCACCTGGATGCCGTTCTCGGCGAACGCCTTCGCCAGGGCCTCGCTCGCCTCCGGTTCCTCGGGCGCGAGCAGCCGGTCGGCGACCTCGACCACCGTCACCCGCACCCCGAACAGGGCCATCACCTGAGCGAGCTCGCAGCCGATCGCCCCTCCGCCGATGACGATCAGCGAGGAGGGCAGCGTGGTCAGCTGCACCGCGTCGCGGTTGGTCCAGTACGGCGTGTCCGCGAGGCCCTCGACCGGCGGTGCGGCAGGCGCGGTGCCGGTGTTGAGCACGACGCCGCGGGTGGCGGTGAAGGTCTGGTCGCCCACGGTCACCCGGCCGTCCCCGGCGAGCTCCCCGC